>JAURLC010000067.1 GCA_030831415.1 Bacillota bacterium
AATAATGAATAAAATTGTTTTTTTTCATTTTTTTGTACTCGTAGATGACGCAACCAAGCGAGTAAACTTAGAAAGATTGAAACGCCGGAAATCCAATGACTAAAATGCGAATAAGGAAAAAGCCATCCATACATCGTCAACGTACTTAAAATGGTACAAAGTAAACTAACCATATAGAAGCTTTCAAGTAATATCACGTAGAAACTTTGCTTCTGTAAGGAAATAAACGCAGAAGCTTGTAACGGATATGTTAAGGATTTTTCTACCTTCTCCAACGTTCTTTTTCGATGGTTTAAATAGTTTTGGACACGCGGATCAATGGTTTTAAAAATAAAGGCAAGTCCACCATACATCGCAAGGAGAATCCACGAAATAGAACTAATGTATAACACGATAAGGGATGAAGATAAGATTAATAGATAGTTGCGCAACTGTCGTAAGGTTGCAAGACGTGAAAGATGAACCCATCGTTCAAATTGCTTAGCATTGACAATGTAAGGCTGATATCCATGAAACCATCTTCGCTGATCAAACGAAAATTGCCATGCTTGAGCTAAGAAAAACAAACCTTGAGGCACACCGAGTAACACAAGGAACATTGCCTGTCCTTTGAAGGGAGGGACCCACCAAAATAAAAATCCAAACAAGAGCGTTAAGAAGCCAAATACGATAGCATACCAAGGAAACCTTAAGGCAAATGGTTTTGGTATTGAAATCGATGGGGTCTGTCTTACCTGATTGACTAATAACGCGTAATGGGTAAAAATGGACCAAAAGTTTTTTCGTGAGTGTTTTTCCTCGCCATATCCTGGATCAAATACATAGACATATCGACCCTTTGGTCTCACCAAAACATAATGAGGGGAGGTTGGGTGAATTAATGCAATAAACGGCTTTTTTTGTTTTAAAAAGGTAGGGTAATGATACATTCGCACAGGGGTTAAATAAACCCCTGCGGCTTTTGCTTTATCTACCATATCCCAAAAGGAGCAAGATAACGGTAAATGACTTTGATACGCCAAGTAGGTTTCTTGACGATACATATGCGCGAGTAAGACATTGAGGACAACGCGTCCACACGTGGCTTGACTAGTTTGAAGAAACGTGTGAGCAAGCATCCCTTATGAATAGGTCGAGCAAACAAAAAAGGACCCGAAGGTCCTTAGATTGACTATTTGTATTTTTTACGTGCAGCTTCTTTTGACTTTAATTTACGTTTGAGTCCTGGTTTGAGATAGAACTCGCGTTTACGCGCTTCTTGTAAGACGCCAGATTTATTAACTTGACGTTTAAATCGTCGCATCGCTTCGTCTAACGATTCATTTTCGCGGACTGGTGTTTTTGCCATTGTGTTCCACCTCCTTCCAATAACCTTGATTATTATAGACAACCTTGCATGGAGTTGCAATCAAAAACATTAATAGCTACTGGAGGAAGCCTCACCTTGCATGATGGCAACCCCACTGGATGTTCCGATGCGTGTAGCGCCAGCGGCAATCATTGCCTTCATCGTTGCTAAATCGCGTACGCCTCCCGAGGCTTTAACTTCTAATGCTGTTCCCACGGTTTGTTTCATGAGGGTTACCGCTTCTATTGTTGCTCCACCGTTTGCAAATCCTGTCGAAGTTTTGACAAAATCTGCACCCGCTTCTTTGCATAATGTACACGCATGAACGATTTGTTCGGGTGTTAATAGGGACGTTTCCAAGATGACTTTCAGAATTCGATTGCCACAGGAAGCTTTAATCGCTTTGATTTCTTTAATAATTTTTGAATCGGCTCGATCCAATAACCATGACAAATTGATAACCATATCAATTTCATCAGCCCCTTGTCGAAGCGCTCTTCGCGTTTCTGCTACTTTTATTGCCGTGATATTTTGTCCTAACGGAAATCCGATGACGGTGCAAACTTTTACCCCGGTTCCTTGAAGAAAACGGGCGGCCGTTTGAACGTAATGCGGTTGAATACAAACTGATGTAAAGTGAAACTGTTTGGCTTCTTCACATAAGGCTTTAATGTGCTTACGCGTTGCCGTTTGTTTCAATAATGTGTGATCAATATACGATGCTAATGATGTGTTCATACAGATCCTTTCGAAGAAAAACGCCCATGAAGGGCGCTTATTAGGTGATAGTCTTTATTTTGTTTTTTTGGATTTCTTGGGCGCTTCTTCTACTGGGGCAGCCTCAGCTTTGTCGACGACCAGTACTTGTTTTTTACCGTAGAAACCACATTTAGGACAAACCATATGTGAACGAATCGTTTGACCACAATTGGCGCAGGTGATTAAGCCTGAAACGGTGAGTTTGAAATGCGATCGACGCATTCTCTTTTTCGTTTTTGATGTGCGATGAAATGGAACAGCCATACAATCACCTCCTTGAATACCTTGTCTATTATAGAAAGGAGTTGGTCGTTAGTCAATCAAAAACACTATTCGCCTTCATGTTGAATGGAGGGAACATTTTTTTGTTGTTTCATCGTTTCATACAACGATTTGGAAATGAGTCCTTCTTGTTGAAGACTTTGGATAAACGCTTCACGATTAAAAGCAAAATAATGCGGTAAGCATCGTTTGATACGATCGATTAAATAATCATAGCTGGGCCGTTTCATTTTACGGTCAAATAAACTGACTTTAACATCGAGACGGCCTTGTTGGTTAATAATAAAAATCATACGATAGTCAGGATGATAAAAGGCTCGAGACGTTGCATCCTCGGTTTCAAGGTCAATCAAGTTCGTAAACGAGCTTTGATATAGGGCGTATCCATAGGTATCAAACGCATCAATCATCGAAACGGAGACATCCACGCGCAACGTATTATACGGATAATCATACGTTTTATCGGGTTCGTAAGCATAAATGTAATTCATCGTTTGGTTAAAGAAAGGTAAGGCATAGTGTTTTTGATCCCATTGAAAGGTATAGGGAAGGTTTTTCCATTGAAGGAACGCGTCCCGAATCCAATGGTGCTTAATACGTCCGTGTTGTTGCAAGGATTGCTGACCTATTTCTTCTAAATAACGATCAATGGTTCGTTTGTTGAGTAATCCACGAAGAATAATATTCGCCCGGGTTAACGTAAAGGCATCCTCTAAATTAAAAAAGGGACGAAACGCATCGATAGAAAGTAATAATGCACGATGTTTTAAAAAAAATGTATATTCGGTGGATTTCGCTAGCCGACGACGTTTCGCCCGTTTATTTAATAACGTGAAAAGTTTCATGTCATAGACTCCTTCGTTAAATAACTTAATCCGACAATCACAGCGGTTTCAGAACGTAAAATACGAGGGCCTAAACTAAGTGAGATAAATCCTTTTGCGATCGCGAGGTGATGTTCTTCTAACGAAAATCCTCCTTCAGATCCAACGAGCAGGGCAACTTTTTGCCCTTTTTGAATTGTGTTCATGGAAAAGGGGGTCGGTGTATCTTTTTGATGTTCGGAGGCGATAAAAGCATAATCAAAGGGTAACGATAATGCTTCATGCAAAGATATATACCGATGGCAAACCATTAAGCAAGAACGTTTGCTTTGCATGGACGCTTCACGAATAATCGCATCATGACGTTCTTGCTTCCGTTTCATATCGTCCTTTGACCAATGAACAACCGAATACGCCGAATGAAGCGCAATAACTTCACTGACGCCTAATTCGACTGCCTTTTGTAAAACAAATGGCCATTTATCGCCTTTAGGAACGACATAAAGTAAGGTAAGGTGAAACGGTAATTCGTTGCTTTCTTCGATGGGATGAAGCGGGGTAAGGTGCAAAGGATCAAGGGAGGACACACGCGCAAGGTACACAACTTGATCAAGGACACATTCAATTAGCTCATCTTTTTTTAAACGTAATACGCGCAAAGCGTGATGTTCATCATCAGACGTTAAACGGAATTGTTGGGCAGTCCCTTCGACAAAAAAACGGTGCATTAACTAAGCAACTCACCTTTCACATCACGCGCATCAGGATTGAGTGCGTAGTAAAGCGTAATCCCAAGTTGAAGCAGTGCCCATCCGATACCAAGCCAAAGTCTCCAAGCAACCAAAAAATAAAAAAGCGCACCAATAACGATGCTTCCACTTAACCATAACCACCCACGACGGTAAAAGCCTAGATACATATATCCAATGCCTAAAAAACCAAACATTGCGTGTAATAAAACTACAACGCGTCGTGATTTGACACGCACGAGTTCGAGTTCGGTTTCAACGGCGGAATAAATTGCTGTATTATCGTTGGATTGAGGCAGTTTTTCTAATGTTGAGGTATGACAAACGGGACATGAGGTCGCCGAAGCAGCGAGAATGGTTCCACATTTTTGGCACGATTTTTTCATGCCCTTATTATAGTTTAATTTCCGAAGAAACGCTTGAATTTTTTAAATGGATTATCTTTATCTTCGGCTTCTTTACGGAACGACTCAAGCAGTTCTTTTTGTTTTCGATTTAACGAAGAAGGGGTTTCAAGGCGAAGGTGAATAAAATGGTCTCCAGGAGTGTTTCCGCGAAGATCTTTGACCCCTTTGCCTTTGACTTTTAATATTTTATCCGGTTGAGTGCCCGCAGGAACTTCAACACTAATGTCTCCATAAACCGTGGGAACATCTAAGGTCGTCCCTAAGGCGGCATCAATAAAGGAAAGGGGGATTTCCATGTGGATATCATTGCCTTCACGTTTGAAGTGAGGATGTTTTTCAATAACGATTTCAATGTATAAATCACCGTTTGAACCACCTTCAACACCACGTTCACCTTTTCCAGGAATACGAATTTGTTGACCTGCATTAATTCCAGCAGGTATCGTGACATCAATCGTCTTTTTAACGTGGTTGAATCCTTTTCCTTTACAAGTTGAACACGCATGTTTAATGGTTTTTCCTTTGCCCCGGCATGATTCACATACGACTTCGGTTTCCATCATACCTAGAATCGTGCGTTGACGAACACGTTGACGACCCGTTCCTCGGCATGTTGAACACGTTTCAACGTCGCTGCTTGACCGTGCTCCTGATCCTGCACATGTCGTACAACTTTCATCATATTCTATGGGGAGAGTTGCCTTTTTACCTAAAATCGCTTCCATAAATTGTATGCGATAGCGCACTTGAGCATCCGCCCCTCGTTGGGGTCCTGATCGTTGACGACTTCGGCGTTGACCTCCGCCAAAGAAAGAACCAAAAATATCGCCTAAATCGACATCTTGAAAACCAGAGAATCCTCCAAAACCTCCGCCTTGAAAAGGATTCCCACCGGCTTGTTGATCAAATGCCGCATGTCCAAATTGGTCATAGGTCGATCGTTTTTGATCGTCGTATAACACATCATACGCTTCTTGAACTTCTTTGAATTTCGCTTCTGCATCTGCTGCTTTATTAATGTCAGGATGAAATTGCTTCGCTAATTTTCGATAAGCGGATTTGATCTCATCCTTGGAGGCGGATTTACCGACCCCCAGGACCTCATAATAGTCGCGTTTATTGGCTGCCATGAACGACCTTTATTTCTTTTCAGTAAAGTCAGCATCGATGACATCATCATCTTTCTTTTCACCGTTGTCTTCGGGTGTTGGATTCGATGGTTCACCTTGTGAATTTTGGTACTGGGCCATGACTTCGGCTGCTTTTTCTAGTTCAGAGATTTTTGCTTTGAGTTTTTCAAAATCATTATCTTTGATCGCTTGTTCGAGTTCTTCTTTAAGCTTGACGGTTTCTTCTTTTTGTTTGGCATCAATTTTGTCACCTTTTTCTTCTAAGGTTTGGTTGATGCTATTAATGAATTGTTCCGCTTTGTTTTTTAATTCGACTTCTTCACGACGTTTTTCATCCGCTTCTTTATTAAGTTCGGCTTCTTTGACCATGCGATCAATTTCTTCTTTGCTCAAACCGGTCGTACCTGAAATGGTAATTTCTTGGTTCTTACCCGAATCTAAATCTTTTGCAGACACTTTGACAATCCCGTTGACGTCAATGGAGAACGTGACTTCAATACGAGGTTCCCCTCGGCGAGCAGGTTTAATCCCTTCGAGTTTAAAATGGCCGAGTAGCTTGTTGTCACGCGCCATCGAACGTTCCCCTTGATACACCATGATATCGACGGCAGGTTGGTTATCCGCAGCCGTGGAAAACACTTGGCTCTTCGTTGTAGGAATGGTGGTATTACGCGTGATTAAAGGGGTCATCACTTCACCCATCGTTTCAATCCCTAAGGTTAAGGGGGTGACGTCAAGCAAGACTACATCTTTCACATCTCCTGAGATAACCGCACCTTGAATGGCAGCACCTACCGACACCGCTTCATCTGGGTTCACCGAATAATTCGGTGCTTTTCCTAACACTTTTTTGACCAGTTCTTGGACGGCAGGCATACGAATCGATCCACCGACCATAAGAATTTCTGCAATATCACCGGATGATAACTTTGCATCCGCTAAAGCTTTACGAATCGGTTCTTCAGTACGACGGAGTAAATCTTTGGTCATATCTTGGAACTTCGCACGGGTTAATTTCCCTTCGAAGTTAATTGGACCATTGGCGGTTTGACCCACGAATGGTAGAGAAATTGTGGTTTCAACCATGGAAGATAATTCGATTTTCGCTTTTTCAGCGGCATCTTTGAAACGTTGTAATGCCATTTTATCGGCTAAGGTCACGCCAAATTGATCTTTAATTTGTGCTTGAATCCATTTCACGATTTCATGGTCCCAGTCATCACCACCAAGGTGGTTATCCCCTGCGGTGGAAATCACTTCAAAGGTTCCATCCCCAATATCAAGAATGGAAACGTCAAACGTTCCTCCTCCTAAGTCGTAGACGAGCACCTTACCGGATTTATTGCTTTCTAACCCATAGGCTAAGGCAGAAGCAGTGGGTTCGTTAATAATACGAACGACTTCTAATCCTGCAATTTGACCTGCATCTTTGGTCGCTTGACGTTGTGCATCATTAAAATAGGCAGGAACCGTAATGACAGCTTTTTCTACTTTTTGACCTAAGGAATCTTCCGCGTACTTTTTCATGTAGGCAAGAATTTTGGCAGAGATTTCTTGAGGCGTAAACGATTTGTTTAACACGCCAACCTTCACTTTTTGATCGGTACCGATTAACCGTTTAATCGAAAGAATCGTATCCGGGTTAATGACCGCTTGTCGTTTGGCAGCATCGCCAACAATTTCTTCTCCACTTGCTTTAAAGGCAACGACGGATGGAGTCGTGTTTTTCCCTTCTGGATTCGGGATAACTTTCACTTTTCCGTCTGCTTGGACGTAGGAGACAACTGAATTTGTGGTTCCTAAGTCAATTCCGATAATAATTTCTTTTGCCATGTTTTGATTCTCCTTTTATGCGGCTTGTTCGCCGGTTTCTTTGGCATCTTCTTCTGCAGGTTTAGCCTCGATTTTCTTCGAGACGACGACGAGGGCGGGTTTGACGACGCGATCATGGAGTTGATATCCCGGCGAGAGGATTTTTAGAATCCGATCGGGGGGTCCTTCGTCTTCTTGCGCTTCTAGAGCATTCATCGTTTTCACATTAAATGCATCGCCGGTTTTGATGGGAATCACTTTGACCCCTTCATTTTCCATCGCTTGTTGCAATTGGTTATAAATGTATTCAAAGCCGATTAGATAATTTTTAACTTTAGGATCATCCACTGGATTTTTTAGAGCGATGTGGAATGCATCCAATGCGGGGACAAGATGTTCGATGAATCCTTCAGAGCGATATCGCAATGCTTCTAAATACGATTTTTCTTGAGCTTTTCGTAGATTATCCATGTCGGCATACGCCATGGCATGTTTATTTTTCCACATATCGACTTCCGCTTTTAAGCTAAGGATTTGTTCTTCTAAGGTTGGCGGACGGTTTTCTTTGGTTTCACTCTCTGGTACTGCAGTTGGTTCTTTTGGTTTTTCTTTCTTTTTCATGGGTTACTCCTTTTTCTCTAAACTTTGGAAATATTTTTCTAACATCTCGGTAACATATTCTAAGGCGGACATCACTCGATCATAGTCCATACGCGTTGGACCAAGTATGGCAATTTGGCCTTCTTTAGATCCTGGCATTTTAACCCGACTTGAGACAATCGATACATCGTTGTTTTGTCCTTCGCTTTGACCGATTTGAACGGATACATCGCCTTCGAGTTGGCGAACTTCTTTCATTAAGCGTGGTGATTCTAAGAGGTGGAGTAAGTGTCGTAATTTATCCGCGTCATGCGCAAATTCGGGTTGATTAAATAAGTCCGTTTGGCCATACAATTTGAGCCGTTCTGAAGCAAAGTTGATAAATGCTTGAAAAAAAGCTTGGTAAATCACGTCATGTTCTTGAATAAAGTCTTGAAGGATGGGCTTAATCGCTTCCATCTTGTCGACGAGGTCACTAACGGGTGTTCCTTTTAATCGAGCATTAACTATCGTGACACATTCGGCGAGGGACTGTTTGTCAATCGACTCAGGCAAAACAAATGTTTTGTTTTCAACAAAACCCGAATCCGTAATAAAGACCGCAGTGGCTGAATTGTTATCAAGGGGTGTAATTTGAATGCTAATCAGTTTTTCTTGTGAGGCATTTGGGCCTAAGACAACCGAGGCTAAATGGGTCATGTTCGCTAAAATTTCGGTACTTTTTTGAATGACTTCGTTGACGGATTGCATTTTTTGGGAAAGAATCGTTTGAAGTTGAAACTTGATCGATTCATCCACATTGCGGTTACGTAAACGATTAACGTAGTAACGATATCCAAGGGATGAAGGGATACGACCTGACGATGTATGCGTTTTTTCTAATAACCCATCATTTTCTAAGGCGAGCATTTCATTACGAATCGTCGCTGAAGAATACGGTAATTGATACGTATCGGTTAACGTCACCGATCCAACAGGAGAGGCTGTTTTAATGAAGTGTTCAACAATATGTTTGAGAATTTGGTCACGTCGTGATAATTCCATTTTAACCTCCTTGTTAGCATTAACACTTATCGAGTGCTAAAAGTATTATAACAAGGATATTAGCACTGTCAATAATGAAGTGCTAAATTTTATGTTTTGTGAGTTGAATCACAACGTAATCGAGTAACAACATGCCTTCAAACGTCGCATAACACGACGTTTCAGTGAGTACTAATAATTCTTTTTCACACAAAGCTGCAAGGCTTTCTTGGAAATAATCATCGAACGATTCATGAAATCGTGTGGCAAAACTCGTGAGTAAAAAACCATCCTTTAACCGTAAATTTAACATTAAATATTCAAACATTTCCATCAAGGGGGTTAACATTTCTTCTTGATCATTCCATTGACCCGCTAAATAACGTTTCATACTCTTCGTATTCGTATAACGACGAGGATGTATATATCCAGAAGCTCCTAAACCCACACCAAGATAATTTTCATCTTTCCAATACGTCAAATTATGACGAGAATACGCCTTGTTACGGGCAAAATTACTTACTTCGTAGCGTTCATACCCATGTTTCGTTAACGTTTGATAAATGGTTTCATAATGGCCACGAGACACCTCATCAGTTGCTTGTTTAACTTTTCGTATACCAAAAACCGTTCCCGGATGAACCGTTAATGCGTAGGTAGAGATGTGATCGACATCTAAGGCAAGAAAAGCATCTAAATCGTGTACCAGTTGAGCATCACTCACCGCCGGTAAATCGTAAATTAAATCAATATTGATATGCTTAAACCCAATGGATTTAGCTAGAGCAATGCCCGAGATTATGTCATGAGCTGAATGATGACGATTTAACGATAATAATGCTTGTTCATCAAAGGTTTGCACACCAAAGGAAAGCCGATTGACGCCAAATTGTTGAAATAACCGTAACTTTGCTTCTGTGGTACTTTCAAAATTACACTCAATGGTAAATTCGGTTTGAGAGGATCGACGAGAGGATAAAGTTTGAAGTAAGGGAAGCCATTCCTCTTCCGTTAACGCGGTAGGTGTTCCCCCACCAATAAAAATCGTATCAAAGACGTGATGAGGGTAAGAGGATAATTCCTTCATCACCATGGTGACATAATCCTTGGTAATCGCAGGATTGGTCAACATTTTGGTGAAATCACAATAATGACAAATGTGATCACAAAAGGGTATATGAATGTAAAGAGCGTTCGCGTGAAGCGTCATTAAGCTTTTGGTTTTTTGGTCGAAAGAACTTTTTTAGTGGTCGATTTCTTTTTAGAAGTTGACGCGGATGGGGTCGCTTTTTTTGGTAAGGGTTTAACGTGATCATCTTTGGTTGTTAACGGCGTTTCAAGGGGAACTAAAATACGTTCAAGTTCTTCTTTGGCTGCAGTTTTAGGATCGACTTTTTTGGAATCCCACGGGGCAGGGTAGAACGTTTTACGAATGAAATAGGCAACAAAGCCAACTGCACCGAAAATGAGTAATAAAAAAATGATGTCAAATGCGCCGGAAAGTGAACTATAAACTGCTACCATACATTAGTCTCCTTTGACTGTATAAACATACTTATTTTTGTATTGTTCTTTACGATAATACCCTAATTCAACTAAATGTTCCATCGAGGTTCGTGAAGTTTCATACGCGCATCCCATCAATGTCTTAAATTGCGCAATCGTATAAAATTTCCCTTTTTCTCGATGGCGAGCATAAAAGTAAGCTTCTGCACGACGCATACCTGGATGGGTTTCCAGTAAATGATTTTGATAACGATTCGCATCAATCTCCTCGTGTACTGAAGTGGGTTGAGGCTCGGAAACAACAGGTTCAATGTCGTGAATCATCACATCTTGTTGCCGTTGTTCTTGATGAATGTCTTGGACATCTAGCTGGATCAAGTGATTTAAAAATTCCGTTGAACTTTGTTCTAAAAATGGCAAAAAGAAAGCTATGAAATACGTTAGGTCTTTTGTTTTTTGCACTTCCTGGCAAATGGATGAAAAATGGGGTGAGTCCAATAAACTTTCTAATGGGATGTAAATCGCATAGGCATCCCAACCTAAATGAGCAAGAATATTTTTAAATGTTAAGATGCTCATCTCATCGTTATACACATCAAAAGGTTTGATGTAATCTAGGTAAAACAAAGCGATGATCGCAATGAGTAAAGAAGATAAGGAAGATTGGTGGACAAAATGCATTAGGTCTTGCATTAACGCTTCAATTTGCGGGAATGGGGCGGCTTCATAAATGCGTGCAACTAAACTTTTGGGACGATTGGTTAATTCTTTTTCACGATAAAAACTCGGTAAATTATCGGTTCGATGAAGCGTGGTTAACATCGTTAAAATCCATTCTTCATTTAAGGGAGCTATCCGTTTTTCTGCAAGAATCGTTAAGGCTTGATAATACGATTCAATGAGTTCAAAACCAGTTTCTTCTACTGGTTTATGGTCAACAATGTAGCCTAATTTTCGTTCTGAAGTGGACAGTCCATAGCGTTTTGCTAAAGGTTGAAGGGTAGGAAGGAGTAAGGGTTTCCAAGCAGGAACAATCGAGGTTGTCGCTTGGAGGTGTACGAGGCGACCTAGGCCTTTAAGCATGGTTCGCTCAAGGCGATGTAATCGTTCCAATAATGTAGGCGTGAGGACTAATCGAAAAGGTTGTTTATCAATACTTTGCAATCGAAGCAAACGTTCAAAAGATTGACGGTACGATTCAATCGTTTGCCAAAGAGGATCAATAACCGATGTTCCTAATGCTTTGGATACTTCTTGTTTTGTTGCATACATCTCATCGGTAAAACGTATGGCTAAGTCGTTGATTGGCATATCTCGACTATAGCATATTATTTGAAAAAATAGTAGAAAATTAGTAGATAATGACGTTAATCATCAATCGATAAAACGGTCATAAACGCTTCTTGAGGAACTTCGACAGAACCGATGTTTTTCATCCGTTTCTTGCCTTCTTTTTGCTTATCTAATAATTTACGTTTGCGTGAAATATCGCCCCCATAACATTTGGCAAGCACATCTTTACGCATCGCCTTAATATCGGTGCGGGCAATGACTTTTCCATTAATCGCAGCTTGAACGGGAATTTCAAATTGTTGACGGGGAATAATGTCCTTTAGTTTTTCAACAATAACAGAGCCACGGTTGTACGCGGAAGGTTTATGGACAATCGTCGATAAGGCATCAATCGCTTCTCCATTGAGTAAAATATCCATTTTGGCTAAATTACCAACTTTATAATCCGAAAATTGATAATCAAAAGAGGCATACCCTTTGGATAAACTCTTTAATTTATCAAAAAAGTTATAAACAACTTCAGCTAATGGAATGTCATATTTCAAGATCATTCGTGTTTCATCCACGTATTCTAAATCGGTGTAAATCCCGCGGCGAGCTTGGCATAATTCCATTAAATTGCCAACATAATCTTGTGGGGTTGTAATAAATGCTTTTACATACGGTTCTGCAATTTCTTTAATTAACGTAGGATGAGGCAATTTACTAGGATTATCTAAGCTCATCATCGAACCATCATTTTGATGGACATGATACACCACACTTGGTGCCGTTAAAATTAAATTTAATTGGTATTCTCGTTCAAGACGTTCTTGAATGACATCCATGTGGAGTAAACCTAAAAATCCACATCGGAAACCAAAACCTAGTGCTTGGGAGGTTTCTGGTTCATATTGCAAACTTGCGTCCGATAAGGATAGTTTTGCTAATGCATCCTTTAGATCGACATATTTTTTACCATCGACAGGGTATAGACCACAAAAAACCATGGGATTCATATGACGATATCCTGGTAGTGCTTCCTTTGTAGGATGGTCGGCTAAAGTGACGGTTTCCCCTGAACGCACTTCTTTGATATCGCGAATTTGAGCCGCTAAATAACCGACTTCTCCAGCACGTAATACGTCCTTTTTTTCTTGGTTTGGTCGAAA
This sequence comes from Bacillota bacterium, assembly GCA_030831415.1. GTDB lineage: Bacteria > Bacillota_I > Bacilli_A > RFN20 > CAG-826 > UBA970. Next base: position 12,885 of record JAURLC010000067.1, read on the forward strand.
AATACCAAGTTCAGTGACTTCGTAGGTTTTTTTGCTGGACAAAAGGAGGATTTTATCGCCAAGTTTGACTTGACCCTCCATGATTCGTAATAAAATTACTACTCCACGGTATGCATCATAAAAAGAATCAAAAATTAACGCTTTTAAAGGATTGTCTAAGGAACCCGTAGGAGCGGGAATATCCCTTATGATCCTTTCTAAAACTTGATCAACCCCTAATCCGGTTTTAGCAGAAATTAACGTGGCATCCTCTGCATCGATGCCAATTCGTTTTTTGATTTCTTTTTTGACACGTTCAGGATCGGCTGAGGGTAAATCAATTTTATTGATTAACGGGACGATGGATAAATCGTTATCCACCGCTAAATAAACATTGGCGAGTGTTTGTGCTTCAACACCTTGGGAAGCATCGACGACGAGTAAAGCGCCTTCACAAGCAGCTAAAGATCGTGAAACTTCATAGGTGAAATCCACGTGTCCAGGTGTATCAATTAAATTAAACGTATAGTGTTGACCATCGTTAGCGATATATTCCAACGTGACGGTCGTCAACTTGATGGTAATCCCTCGTTCACGTTCTAAATCCATGGAATCCAACATTTGTGCCTTCATCTCACGCTTTGTTTTGGTACCGGTCATTTCAATCAAACGATCGGCTAACGTCGATTTGCCATGATCAATATGAGCAATGATAGAGAAGTTACGTATGTTGCGTGCGTTATAAGCCATAATTACTTAAGTATCATACCGATTTCTTCGCTAAAATGCTACTGTTTGTCTTGAGCAAAGAACGCGAGGACACCCTCTAAACATTCATCGGGACTAAGGATAACTTCATAATCAGGATATCGTTGAAAAATGGATGCGTAATCTTGATGCATGTATCGAGCATCCAAAAGCAGCGCCACTCCACGGTCTTCTTCTGAACGAATGACTCTTCCTAATGCCTGTAACACTTTATTCATCGCCGGATACCCATAGGCAAATTGAAACCCGTGACGATCTTGGTTTTGAAAATAATTCACCATTAAATCGCGATGAAACGATAAACCAGGTAATCCTACTGAAACAATCGCAACGCCAATTAGACGGTCAGCGACTAAATCAATACCTTCAGAAAACACGCCTCCTAATACCGCAAAACCTAACGTCATCTGTTGAGGTTGATGAGAAAACTGGTGTAAAAATTGATGTCGTTCTTCTAATGTCATCCCTTGGGTTTGGGCAAGAACCTGTGCGTTTTGAGGAGGATGAAACGCCGCTTTCACTGCTTCTAAATACTGATAAGAAGGGAAAAAGAATAAATAGTTTCCTAATTTTCCTTCGATGAATTGTTCTAAATATAGTGTCACTTCATGAATCGTTTGTTGGCGTTGGCGCAACGTCGTTTGTACACGACTGGCGACCATAATTTTAAAGTTATCCCTCTCAAAAGGAGAAGGGAGTTGTAACACTGGATCACTGCTTGTCGCTCCTAGCATCGGTAAATAATACGTTAAAGGAGATAACGTCGCGGAGAAAAACACCGCACCCTTTAAGGTATCGGCGACACGTCGCAAATGATGCGACGAGTCTAAACATAGGAGTGTTAAGCTAACATCATTTTGTTCTTCGATGAGGGTATAAACATAATGATCATCATAAAGTTCAGTCGTTCGTGAAAAACGAAGGAATTTAAAATAAATATCCATCGCTTTTTCGGGTAAAGATGCTTGAATTGCTTTCATTTCGGTTTGAGCGAGGAGTAAAAAGTCATTCATTTTATTAATGAACGTTTTAGGGGGTTCAATGACACGAGGTAAAGGTTGGTCTTTGACTAATAACAACCAATGTTTTTCTAATTTCGTGATCACCTGTTTTAACGGTTTCGAAAAGGTTCCTTTTAACGTCGATTTTAAGGCTGAAATCATGGACCCTTGCAAGGATGCTGAATACATATCCCGACTACGTTCTACCAAATTATGCGCTTCATCGACAAGAACCG
>JAURLC010000068.1 GCA_030831415.1 Bacillota bacterium
CAAATCGAAACAAAAATTAGAGGGTAGTGACATTCGCGAAGGATTAACCACCATAATTAGTCTTCGCATTCCCGAAGGCAAATTAGAATTTGAAGGACAAACCAAAGGTAAACTTGGAACCCCTGATGCGTTATCTGCAGTTCAAAACATGATTTATGCGCAGTTAAGTTATTACTTGGCAGAAAACAAAGAGTTTGCCGTCTCGTTAATTAAAAAATGTTTCGATGCCGCGTCCGCACGGGTCGCCGCAAGAAAAGCAAAAGAAGAAGCACGTGGGAATAAAAAATTACGACAAGAAATGATTCTTTCTGATAAATTAACCCCTGCTCAAAGCAAAGACTATGCCAACAATGAGCTGTTTATTGTTGAAGGTGATTCGGCAGGAGGGACAGCGAAAAATGGACGAGATCGCGTCCATCAAGCGATTTTACCATTGCGTGGTAAACCGTTAAACACCGACAGTATTACCATGGATCAAATGTTAAAAAATACAGAATTCGCAACTTTGATACACGCGATTGGCGCAGGTGTAGGACCAAGTTTTGATCTTGAAGATTCTAAATATGGAAAAATTATTATCATGACGGATGCAGATACGGATGGTGCCCACATTCAAACGCTACTTTTAACGTTTTTTTATCACCATATGCGTCCGCTTATTCATGCAGGAAAAATCTTTATTGCCATTCCACCTTTGTACCGAGTGCTAAATGAGAAAACGTTAAAATTCGCGTATGCGTGGAATGATGAGCAACTGGATATCGCCAAAAAGAAAATTGGGTCGCCATATCGTATTTCTCGTTATAAAGGGTTAGGTGAAATGAATGCATCTCAACTCAAAGAAACGACGATGGACCCTACTACGCGAACGCTTATTCAAGTCAACATTGAAGATCCTCTTACCGTGGAACGTCGCGTCACGGTTTTAATGGGTAAAGATACGACCATTCGTCGAAAATGGGTCGAGGAAAATGTCGATTTTTCTTTGGATTCAGCCCTTGAGAAAGTAGCAAGTTAATATGGCAAAAAAACGAGAAGTTAAACCAATCATCGTCGAACATATTCAACAAGCAACCCTAGAAGATATCATGGGGGAACGATATGCGACGTATGCCAAATATGTCATTCAAGATCGCGCCATCCCCGATATTCGTGATGGATTAAAACCGGTCCAACGTCGCATTATTTATGCGATGCATCATGCGGGCAATACGTTTTATAAGCCATATCGAAAATGTGCAACCTCGGTAGGAGACGTGATGGGGAAATATCACCCTCACGGGGATGCCTCCATTTATGATGCCCTCGTGCATATGTCTCAACCGTGGAAGTTTCGTATTCCATTAATTGATTTTCAAGGTAACAATGGATCGATTGATGGTGACAATGCTGCCGCTCATCGTTATACCGAATCGCGCTTAGCCCACATTAGTGAGTTACTCGTTCAAGATATTGAAAAAAATACGGTTGATATGCAACTCACCTTTGATGATTCTCAAAAAGAACCAGTGGTCTTACCGGCGCGTTTTCCGAATTTACTTTTAAATGGTACTCAAGGCATTGCCGTCGCGATGGCCACCAACATTCCGCCTCACAACTTAAGTGAACTCATAGAGGCGACGATTTTTCGCATCACCCACAAACGATCCTCGTTAGAAGATTTACTGACGATTGTTCAAGGTCCTGATTTTCCTACCGGTGGATTGATGTATCAAACCGATCAACTTCAATCGATGTATACCTCTGGTCATGGTCGGGTCGAAATTCTTTCGAAAGTCGAAACCGTCGTCACCAAAGATTCACATCAACTCATCATTACCGAAATTCCGTATGGAGTCGTGAAATCCTCGCTTGTCAAAGCGATGGATGAAATACGATTTAAGAAAATTATCGATGGGATTATCGAAGTGCGGGATGAATCTGATCATCAAGGTTTACGGATTGCCATCGATTTGAAAAAGGATGCACAAGCAGATAAGATATTGGCTTATTTATATGCCAAAACGGATTTGAAATCATCGTTTTCTGCCAACATGGTCGCAATTAATAAAGGACATCCAACCACGTTTGGCCTTGTTGAATACATTGACGCATACATCGATCATCAAGTGGATGTCATCACACGCGTCTCACAATTTAATTTACATAAAGCTACGGCTCGTTTAGAAATCGTCGAAGGATTAATTCGTGCGATTTCCATGTTAGATGATGTGGTTAAAACCATTCGAGCAAGTGTTAATAAACAAGACGCGATGGCTAATTTAGAAAAAGCGTATGGTTTTTCTTCTGTCCAGGCCGATGCCATTGTCAGTTTGCAACTTTATAAGTTAACGAACACGGATATTACTCTGCTTGAAGAAGAAAAACAAGAATTGACAAAGACAATCCAAGATTTAGAAGGCATTTTATCCGATCATGATAAACTCGACCGTCGATTGATCGCCGATTTAAAAGCGATTAACAAACAATTTGGAACACCACGAAAAACGCAGCTTATTCAACCCCCTGAATCGACGATTCAACTTGATAAACGTGATTTAATTGCCAAAGAAGATGTGATGATTGCCATGACCCAAGATGGGTATATGAAACGTTCCTCGATGAAAAGTTATCGAAGTAGTGGAGACAACGCCTATCCTGGAATGAAACCGGGAGATTCGCTTATTGCAATTGTACAAGCAACGACGTTGGATACCGTGTTAGCATTTACGGATAAAGGGCAATACTTGTATATCCCTGTTTATGATTTGCCGGATACAAAATGGAAAGATGAAGGTATTCACATTAATACGAAAATTACCTTACCAAGTGATGATCATCTTATCGCTGCAATGATCGTGGAGTCTTTTGAACTCGATGCGCGGATCGTTTTATTGTCCAAGCGTGGTCAAATTAAAAAGAGTCGATTGGTGGATTTTAATGTTGCCCGTAATTCTAAACCCGTCATGTGCATGCGCTTAAGCGATGATGATGCGTTAGTGGGAGTGGCGATTACCAATGGTCGTCAGGATATTGTTGCCATTAGTGAAAAAGGAAAAGCAACGCGCTTCTCTGAAAAAGAACTGTCTAGCATTGGGGTGAAAGCAAGTGGGGTAAAATCCATGCAATCGTTATCAGAGGATGACGCGATGATCTCCTTATTTACGGTTGATCAAGACGAACGGCAAAAACGTATGCTTGTGACCAAAGAAGGTCATGTCCGCCTTTTTGATGTGGATTATATTAACGCAACCCACCGTTTAGGAAAAGTTCAATACGTTTTCCAAAGTTTCAAATCAGAACCGCACACCCTTTGCTTTACTACGCTCGTCGATAAGCAAAAAGATGTGTGGATGCTCGATGCCTTAACAAGTGATCTTCAAATCATTCATTATCAAAGTGATGATTTTGCTCCGACCCCTATTGATAAATATGCAAAGAAAAATTTGCCCTTGAAAAAAGACCAATGGATTCGAGCGGTATTCCCTTCTCTGACCGCAACCATTCCTGCGTCATTACCCACATATCAAGAAGTAGAGGTTGCTCCAGAAGAACACCCTATTGTGGAACAATTATCCATCTTTGATGATACCTCTGACGAATGAAGTGTATAACAAACCGATTTGCTCCTACTTTTTACGAAAAAAACTTATTTTCGATTGCCTTACCCCGCCTTTATCAATTAGGGTATCGCTATCTATTTATTGATCTCGATAATACGTTAGCTGCCTATTATGAAATGGAACCTTCTGCCTTAACACAGTCATTTTTACAAGCATGTGACCATGCTGGACTGATGGTTACCATTACTTCCAATAACAAAGACCAACGAGTGGCTCCATTTGCCAAAGCATGTGGCGTGCCTTATCTTGCTAATTTAGGGAAACCTTTTTCACGTCAAATCCTTAAATTTTGTGAAGAAAAAGCGTATGCTAAAGATAAGGTTATGGTCATTGGAGATCAATTGTTAACAGATGTCTGGTTTGCGAATCGGTTAGGTTTTTCTTCCATCTTTGTAGAAAAACTCGTCAAGGTTGATCATTGGCCAACCCGTATCAATCGATGGTTTGAACACCCCATCAAACGTTATTTGTCTCAAAAAAGGTTATTAAAACCTGTGGAGGACCATCATGAGTAATTTAAAAATGATTCGTCGCTGTCCGGGTTGTGGGTTGATTTTACAATCCATTGATGATCAATTACCTGGATTTGTTCCCCCAAAACATGTCGAACGTCACGAAGTCGTCTTATGCCAACGTTGTTTTAAATTACAACATTATGGTGAGGATATCGCACCCAAAGAATCGTTTAATGTCGATGAATTTGTCACGATTCTTCGCAAAGCAAAACATCAAAATGCCATTATTATCTGGGTACTCGATTTACTTCACTTTGAAACCACATTAAGTAAAACCTTAATTCAAGAATTATCGGGAAGTGAAACGTATGTATTTGCCACCAAACGTGACTTATTACCGAAATCCATCAACCAAGAAAAGCTTAAACAATATTTATCACGATTTCTTCGTGACCATCAATTTGTATTTTCGGATATTTTAATTGTTTCCACCAAAGCGAAAGAAAGTTTATTACCCCTTCAAACGCTCATTGAACAATCCGGAGGAAAACGACCCATTTATTTATTTGGTGCGACAAGTTCAGGGAAATCTTCTCTAGTCAACGCGTATTTAAAGCAATACACCAACGGAACGTATCGTATGATTACAACCTCTGCCTTTCCTGGTACGACGTTGCGTGTCATCGAAATTCCTTTAACGCACGAACAATCAATTTATGACACACCTGGATATATCGCTGATCATTCTCTGCTTGCACTCGTAGAGAAAGAAACGATCAAAGGTATGACTGCAAAAGTAGAGATTAAACCGAAGCATTATCGTCTGGGAGCGAAAGATTCCTTAAGTATTGGTGGACTCGCCCGACTCGATGTTTTAAATGGGCCCAAAGTGATGACAAGTTATTATTTTGCCAATCAAGTTGTTTTCCATAAACAAACTCTTGCGAAGGCAGATAGTAGTTTCTTCCATATGGTGGAAAAGAAAGCATTATTTCCAACATCGAAAAAGTTTGGAAAACCTGAGTCGTTTGTGCCTTTTGAACTCACATTACCTTCCTCTGGACGCCAAGATATTGCGCTAGCGGGTTATGGTTGGATTTCCCTTCCTTGTGCGGATCAAACGATTCGTTTGATGGTGCCAAAAGGTATGTTAGTGTTACCGATCCCGAGTAAACTCTCCCATGAATAAACACCTTCAACGTCACTTAAAACGTGTCGCGCAAACCTTACCTGCTAAATATCAAATTGGGAAGGCCGATTTCAGTGAACAAAATCTAAACTTGTTAGATAAAGCCTTAACCGCTCATGAACTCATTAAAATTACAATTCATGAATCGATTTGGCCAACGTTTCAGCATCGTATGGACGAACTTTGCAGTCAATTAAAAGCCTCTTGTGTTCAAGTGATTGGACATAAGATGATTTTATATCGAGAAAACCCTTTGAAAAGACAGTTTGTGAAATGAAAATACTTTTATATGGTTCCGCCTTTGATCCCATTCATGATGGGCATCTATCGATGTTAGAACATGCTCAAAGCGAACTTGAAATCGATGACGTTATTTTACTTCCGACAAAAAATCCTCGATGGAAATCAACTTCGACACCCGTTGGGCATCGTTTAGCGATGGTTGAATGCGCGATTCAAGGAAAGAAGAACTGGACCCTCTCTCGTTGGGAAATTGACTCCCCTTCGTTTATTCAGTTTTCAATTGATACCATTCGATATTACAAAGAACGCTACCCCAACGATACGTTATATTATTTAATCGGCGCGGATCAAGTCGAGCAGTTTCATCGTTGGAAAGAAGCCGAGACAATCGCTCAACTCGTCACACTCGTTGCTTATCCTCGTCCCTTAAGTAATTTACAACATGCGAACTACGACGTGTTTTCTATTCAACGTTTGCACGGTCCAATGCTCGATGCTGCTTCCCGATTTATCCGTGATTTAAAACAGTTGCAAACCCCTTTATCGGTCATTGAATACATCCTCGAACACGATTTATATTTTACCAAAACGTTAAAAGCCTATTATTCAGAAAAACGATTTGCTCATGTCCTCTCCACGGCTCGGGTAGCTTACCGCATCGCCCAGGCAAACAATTTACGGCCTGATTTAGCGTTTCAAGCAGCCATCCTTCATGATATGGCAAAAGATGTTGACGATGAGGTAGCATTATCCTTAATTGAGCAATATGAAACTGATCCTGGTCCATTTGACCCTTATGTCCTTCATCAATATGCGGGGGCAATACTTGCTCGAAATGAATTTCATATTGAAGAACCATCAGTCCTTGAAGCCATTCGTTACCACACCACAGGAAAAGCAGCCATGGGCCCCTTAGCCCAAATTGTATACGCATCCGATAAAATTGAGCCTTTACGCGGATATAATAGTCAATCGCTCATTGATGCCTGTATAGCCAATATCGAAACAGGCTTCAAACAAGTTCTTAAAGAAAACATTCGCTTTGTGAAACAGAAAGACTATAAAATGAATCATCCACTTGTTCAA
>JAURLC010000069.1 GCA_030831415.1 Bacillota bacterium
GGTGATAATAAGGTACCTTTTGACGTAAAATCACGACCTGCAAAGCGGCCAAAATAAACCGGTTTTTCATCATTGGCAACGTTAGGAATGAGCGTTGATTTAATTGCTAGGAGTGATAAACGTGTTTGTAATGCAAATTCTCCCACTAATAAACCAAATAAAAATTGGTTGCCTACGTAGACAATTACCAAGTTACTCACAGCACCAATCATGAGTAATACCGCAAAATTTTGAACGAGGTTTCCGGCAAATAAGTAAGCAAACAAACCAAAGATTAAACTCACAAGAGTGATATCTAAAACAAGGGGTAAAATTGAGCCCGATGCTTCAATGTGGGCCTTTTTAAGTGAACGACCTGCATACACTTCGCGTCGAAATGCCGTGAAGTAAATTACCGACGTTAAGATCCCTAAAACTGCGATGGTAATCATTGCAACTAAGGCAGCAGAGGAAAACTCGAGTTTTAACCAAACAAAGGCGTAGAAAGAGAGGAATAAAGAGAGCGCAGAAGTTGCAAGTGCACCAAGAGCAGGTAGGCGATAAAGATAAATAAATACTGCGGCAAATAATACAAAAGACACGATGGACGCAATTAAAGTTTGGCTCCATGAAAGCGTCAATATCTCACCGAGATTTAACACAGGTTCTAACGTTGGTTGGACAGGTGTTGAAAAGAGCAATTCGACATTTACAGGCAAGGAGGTAGCATTAAATAAATTGCGATAGTAAATCGCTTCTTCATTGGCTTGGGTAACTGCAGCAGCATCAAAAATGTTGTTGGCGTTAGGTGATCCAAATTTCGAAGGAGCAATCGCGGAAGCAAGTTCTTGTTGGGTATCTTCGTCCCACCACATCGAACTAGTCGTAAAGCGTAAAATAATTTTTTCACGCATTTGAGAATCATTTAATGAATCTTCATAGTTATCTTCTTCGGTTTTTCCTGCCCAAAGAAGTAATTCACCATCTGAATTTCCTTGATCAGAAGACGTACCTTCTGCTTCAGTGACCAGGACTTCTTTTAAGTAACTCGCATCTTTTAAAGGAATAACAACAAAAGGTGTTTGTCCGCGATATTCGACACGGGCAACTTGGCCATCGAACATTTGATCACTCGTTGCTGAGATTTCTGTTTTGGTAGAAATCGTAAAATCAGCATCAAACGCTAAGTAGGTGGCAAGACGTTCATACTTTAAATCGGTCGCTTCGGAAACGGTTACACGAATTTGATTGTTTCCTTCAACCCAGACGTCATACTTACTAACTAAAGCATTTTCTAAACGTTCAATCATCGTATCGGCAATGTCACGAACGAGCGTGTCATCGGAAAACAAAATATCATCGGTCGCTTTATCTGAAATTCTGAAGACCATTTCACGACCACTTGAGTATTCTAAATTAGCATTTAATCCACCCACAATGGATAAAAGATTAAATCCAATTAAAAGAAAGGTTGTCATTGATAAGAGTATATATCCTAATAATCGACGCATAATGAACCTCCGTTATTAAAAAATCGACGTCATCGTCGCTTTTACACTTTACTCTATTTTATCGAGAAATTCAACGAGAAAAGACGCTAAAAAACTTCGATTGTTTTAAAACAATTGACCTTGATAACTACGCTGCAAATGTTTGTAAGCTTTTTCAGTTGCAACACGCCCTCTTGGGGTGCGATTGATCAATCCAATTTGAAGGAGGTATGGTTCATAGACATCCTCCAAATTCATGATTTCTTCTCCGATTGCACTTGCCAATGCTTCCAACCCAACAGGACCACCTTTAAAACGATCGATAATCCCTAACAAATAACGAACATCAACATCATCTAATCCAAGTGCATCGACTTTTAACGCGTTTAATGCAGATTGCGTAATCACTTCATTGATAATTTCTGCTTGTTGAAAATGGGCAAAATCACGAATACGACGATATAATCGATTGGCAATACGAGGTGTTCCTCGAGAACGTTGTGCTAGTGCCGATACAGCTGTTGATTCAATCGGCGTTTGCATCACTTTCGAAGTTCTTTGGATAATGGATTCAATATCTTCTTGGGCATAAAAATCAAACTTTTCAGTAATGCCAAAGCGAGCGCGTAACGGCGAAGACAAATCACCAGCCCGTGTTGTGGCACCAATTAATGTAAAAGGAGGCAAATCCAAATTAAGTGTTCGAGCTGTGCCTTCACGATTCAATAATACGGATAAATGAAAATCCTCCATCGCTCCATACAACACTTCTTCGACCACACTCGGTAAGCGGTGAATTTCATCAATAAATAACACATCGCCTGGTTCTAGAGACGTTAGAATAGCTGCTAAATCGCCTGTTCTTTCCAAACTTGGTCCTGTCACGGTTTTAATGTTTCCACCCATTTCATTTGCAATAATATGTGCCAGTGTCGTCTTTCCCAAACCCGGAGGACCGTATAGCAAAACATGATCTAAGGTTTCTTGACGATGCTTGGCAGCACCAATATAAACTTCTAAATTAGCTTTTAAATCACGTTGACCAATGTAATCCGCTAAACGTTGCGGACGAAGGGTGATGTCTTCGTTTTCTTCAGGATTGGCGTGAGCATCAACAATGCGCATCTTTATGCTTTTCCTAACCGTTTCAATGCAAGACGAATAATCGATTGTACCGAAGATTCTTCTGGTGAAATAAATTTAAGTGCATCCTCAATTTCTTTTGATTTAAATCCTAGTGCTTTTAAGGCATCTTTGGCTTCTTCAAATACCGGTGTCATTGGAAGCTTTTTGTCAGGATCATCAACGAGTTTCCCACGTAAATCCAACACGATTTGACTCGCGGCTTTTGGACCAATACCTGGTAATGATTTTAAAAATGATACGTTTCCAACATTAATTGCTTTCACTATTTCCGAGGAAACCGTGCCTGATAGTGCCGCAAGAGCAGTTTTTGGACCAATGCCTTTGACAGATATTAAACGTTCAAAGATGAAGCGATCATCCTCATTTGAAAAACCAACTAAGTATTGATCGTCTTCTCGGAAAATTTGAAGCGTTAACACTTGATGAATATGACCCAATGTAAACGCTCGAGGATTCGCGATTAGAACGCGATAAGTAACGCCTTGAACATCAATCCATAAATGATCGGGTTGAAGATGGGTAATGGTACCTTTTAATGCAACAATCATACGCTGAGGTTAATGACTCCAGAAAAAAATAAAACGAGTAAAATGACTAAAGTAATCACTGCAGAAACAAGCACTAACGTGGAAGAAAATTCTTTTTTCATGACCTTATTATAAAGAAAAATCAGGATGCATGATAGGTAAATTCAAAATCACACAATCGTACAGTATCGCCATCTTGAAC
>JAURLC010000070.1 GCA_030831415.1 Bacillota bacterium
AAATCATCTTCGATGATGTCCATTTTGGGATAAAGGTCATCACGAAAAAATCCTTGATCTTTACCGACAGCATGAATGACTTTCTTGGGAAAATTATCTTTTAGCCACGTGACGAAACCCCATTGGGTACCTAAGGCATCAAAATCAGGAATTTGATGACGAAAAACGACGATTTTTGGATACTTTTTGATTTTCGATAAAATCGATTTATACAGTTGTTTTTGTGTTGGCATGGTGGTGCTCCTTAAGGTTTTTGTGCGAGGCGATAAGTATCACGAATAATCATGATTTCTTCGTTTGTTGGAATGACCCATACTTCTACCTTACTCGAAGGGGTCGATAGCTTAACAACTTTACCTCGAGTTTTCAAATTTAGTTCAACATCATAGTCAATGCCAAGCGCATCTTTAACTTCATCTAAAATAAGTTGACGATAAAAACCCGAATTTTCACCAATTCCTGCCGTAAATACAAGCGCATTTGCTTGGTGAAGACGAACGTAATACTGGCCAATAAAGTCCGCGATTCGACGGACAAACAATTGGTTGGCTAAAATTGCGCGTTCATTTCCTGCAAGATGGGCAACTTCTAAGTCTCTGGAATCGGAAGTCATTCCGGACACACCGAGTAAACCACTTTGCTTATTAAGCATTGAATAAATAGTTTCATGGCTTTCGTTTAGTTTTAAGGCAGCAAAATGAAGGATAGAAGGATCGATATCTCCCGTACGAGTACCCATCATGATTCCTCCAAGCGGAGTTAATCCCATCGAAGTTGCAACGACTTTGGAATTATGAATCGCCGCCAAACTTGCCCCTGAACCAATGTGGCACGTTATGACTTTTTTGGGTGATAAAGAAGTTAGTTTTGCTAATTCTTGTACAAGATATTGATGAGACGTTCCGTGAAATCCATAACGGCGTAAATCATACTGCGTTGACCATTGATAAGGGATTGGATACAAATAATCTTGGGGTTCCATGGTTTGATGAAAAGCGGTATCAAAGACCGCTACATGAGGAATTGTTTGAAGAACCTTCTTGAAAGCGAAGTACCCTTGAAGATTGGGTCGGTTATGCAAAGGCGCAAGTGGGATTAACGATTCAATACGTTCAACAACCTGCTCATCAATTAAAACACTTCCAGAAAAATATTTTCCACCTTGAACGATACGATGACCTACCCCTGCAATGACATCAAAGGAGGGTAAAACCCCCTTTTCAATGAGTGATTTAAGTAAAAGTTCAACCGCAAGATCATGGTTAGGAATGGGTAATTCGAGTGCATATTTTTCATCGTTAAATTTTAAGGAAAACTCCCCAAGACTTTGGCCAATGCGGTCTGCCATTCCCGAAGCGATGAGTTGTTCTTCAGGCATGGAATAAAGCTTAAATTTTAGACTACTACTCCCAGCATTAACTGCAATATAAATCGATTTATTTTTCATACGTTTTTCATTATAGTGAATTCTGATATCGTTTCATAGTTTTTAGGATAAAAATGATACAAATGTAGAGAGTAAGTTTCATAAATGGCGTATAATTTTTGTATGGATATCGAAAAATTCTTTAATGATTTTTTTCAAGACGGGTCCTTTGAAGCACATCATTATTTTGGTGTACATCCAATAATCAACGAAGGGAAGAAGAGTTTTGTTTTTCGCCTTTTTGCCCCGAATGCAAAAGAAGTGAGTATCGTAGGTGATTTTAATAAATGGATAGACAATGTCCATCAAGCGCACATGATTCATACTTACGGTATTTTTGAAGCAACCATTCCAGAAGCATCCATCGGCGATCGGTATAAATATTCATTTGTGAATGCACACGGAGTTCGGGTCCAAAAAGCAGATCCTTATGCTCGCTTCTCTGAACAGCCTCCCAAAACCGCCTCGATTATTCCTTCCTTTGAATCGTTTGAATGGCAAGATCAACAATATTTGTCATCCCGCTCAAGAGGATTTGATCGACCTATATCGATCTATGAAGTTCATTTGGGGTCATGGAAAAAACCAAAAGTTAATCCTTATTATTCGTATGAACAAATGGAAAAAGAACTCATTCCTTATGTTATAGAAAAAGGGTTCACGCATATTGAACTCATGCCGATGACGCAGTATCCATTTGATGGATCGTGGGGATACCAAGCCACAGGATTTACGTCTTTAGATTCGCGATATGGTTCCATCAATTCCTTTAAACATTTCATTAATGAGTGTCATCGTCATGGAATCGGAGTAATTCTGGATTATGTTCTTGTTCATTTTGCAAACGATAATTTTGGATTAATCGAATTTGATGGGACGAAATTATATGAATACTTTGACCCACAAAAGACATATTCCCAATGGGGTTCTCCTCAATTTGATCTTGGAAAATTTGTGGCGCGTTCCTTGCTGTTTAGTGGTATTCATTTATTTTTAGATGAATTTCATATCGATGGTATTCGTATTGATGCCGTAAGTAATATGGTGTACTGGGATGGAAATTTTCAAAAAGGCGAAAATCATGGAGGTATCTCCTTTTTAAGACAGCTTAACCAATTTATTCATCACCACTTTCCTTCGGTCATGATGATTGCCGAAGATTCCACAGCCTTTCCTGGCGTGACCCGTTCGTTAGAAGAAGGTGGTTTAGGATTTGATTATAAGTGGGATATGGGGTGGATGAACGATACCCTGAAATATTATGGTTTAGATGATGTCTACAAATATTATGTTCATCATAAACTAAGTTTTTCTATGCATTATTTTTATTCAGAACGCTTTTTGTTACCGTTATCCCATGATGAAGTGGTTCATGGAAAAGGAACGATTCTCAATAAGATGTTCGCTGACTATGAAACAAAATTTGCCTTACTAAGAAACCTATATGTGTATCAGTTTACTCATCCTGGTAAAAAATTAAATTTTATGGGCAATGAACTCGGATCATTTGACGAATGGGATGAGAAAAAATCGTTACCATGGTTTTTTCTTGATTACCCAAAGCATCGTGCCATCTCCCACTTGTTTCATGATTTACATACGCTTTATCAAACGCATCCTTCCCTTTATGAAGGCGACTATGATCACGCTACATTTTCTTGGGTGATGGTCGATAATTCCTTTGATAGTGTGTATGTTTTTCAACGAAAAGTTTACAATTCCACACTTGTTATGGTTTTCAACATGAAAGGAAATCATTATAATGAATATATTATTACTGGTTTAGAAGAAGGAAATTATGAAGAAATTCTCAATTCCACGCACCAGAAATATGAAGGGCCACATCAAACCAATGATGATACCCTTGTTGTCTTAGACAAGAAGCTGAAGATACGACTGGGTTCTTACGCCGCCATAGTTCTAAAAAAAACAAACCTTTAAAGGAGTCACTATGTTTACGACAAAAGAAGATTTTAAATCAGCCTTTTCACAACGTTTAGAAAGTAAATTTGGTCGTACGATTGAAGATAGTCATGTCACTGAACGTTATGAAATTCTTGGTCACATGATCCGTGATTATGCTGGCCAACATTTAAAACGATTACGCAAAATGGATAATGATAACCAACCCCGTCAACTCATTTACTTTTCTATGGAATTTTTAATGGGTCGACTCATGAAAAGCAATCTTCATAACTTGGGTATATTTGAAACGGTTAAAGCGGGCCTTGAAGACATGGGTGTTTCGTTAGATGAACTTATGGATTTGGAGTCCGACGCAGGTTTGGGAAATGGTGGCTTAGGCAGACTTGCTGCTTGTTTTCTCGATTCGATTGCTTCGTTAGGCTATGCCGGACATGGCAACACGATTCGATATGATTATTGTTTTTTCAAACAAAAAATTGTGAATGGTAAACAAGTTGAAGTTCCGGATATTTGGTTAAAAAATGGCAACGTTTGGGAAGTAAAAAACTTAAAACATGCTGTTGACGTGAAGTTTTACGGGCAAGCTGAGACATATTTAAAACCTGATGGAGGTTATGCGATTCGCACTGTAAATGCGCTCAACGTTCGTGCGGTTCCCTATGACATGGCCATCGTAGGC
>JAURLC010000071.1 GCA_030831415.1 Bacillota bacterium
AGATTCCGCGGGGAATCTTGCTCGTTATACACCCAGTAACTTACTTTACGAAAATTAGACAAAAGTAACGATCCAAAAAGACAACTCGAACGAGTTGTCTTTTTTTAATTCACGGAACATCACATCTTGTTTAAACGACGCTAAAGTTTATCATTAAGAGGAGGATTTGAAGATGAAAATCTTCTCGGTGTTGCCTTTGCATTCGGCACAGGAGCGTTGTTTGCTTCCTTTAGTGTCATAATTGCATCTAGTACATCCGATTATCAAGGATTAGGTGCAAGTGGTGTAAATGTCAACAATGTTCCATTGTGGGTTGAGCTTGTATTTGAAATCTTTTTAACCTTTATCTTGGTCTATATGGTGTTAGCGGTCAGTCAACGTAAAGCTTTACAACCCTTCATGGGCTTAATCGTTATGTTCACGTTGGTAGCATTGATTTTAATTGGTGGCCCCATTAGCGGCGCTTCTTTAAACCCTGCTCGAAGTATCGCCCCTGCCTTGCTTGAAGGTGGAGAAGCGCTAGAACAGCTTTGGGTTTTTATTTTAGGACCGATCATCGGTTCAGTTCTAGCAGTAAGTTTTTATCGTTTCTTGAAGTTTACAGATAACGATACAATGTAAAAACAAAAGCGAAGCAGTCCCCCATGCTTCGCTTTTTTCTTCGATTCAGTTCGTATTAGGATTTCTTTTTGGTACGTGTTTGATAATCCGCTTCGATCGTTTCTTTCCAATTTTCACGAAGTTTTTTATGCGTTCTGAAATTGGCAATTTCTTCGTTTAAGACACTGAAGTTTGTTTCGGTTCCTACATCATCAGGAACATAATTGGTTGCTCGATCTGGTGTGATACCCATTTTCGACGCCATTTGAATCGCATCGATATTGGCACCTAAAAATACAAATTCCCATCCATCCTTTTCTTGGCTTTGCAAAATAAGGCGTTTCACGGTTTTCCAATCGAACTCCCGTGAGGCATTTTCCATACCATCCGTGGTAATGACAAATAATGTCTTTTCTGGAACAGAATCGTCTCCGATGACCCGATGGACGTCGTGGATTTTAATGATACTTCGTCCAATTGCATCCAGCAGAGCCGTTGACCCACGAACAAAGTATTGTTTATCCGTTAAAGGTTGAATGCTTTGAATGGATTTACGGTTATGAATCACCTCAAAGTCATGATCAAATAACACGGTGGAAATAACTGCTTCTCCGGCTTCTTTCTTCTGTTTGTCCAATAATTGATTAAACCCTCCTATGGTGTCTGCTTCCAGTCCTCGCATCGATCCAGAACGGTCGAGTATAAAGACGATTTCTACCAAATCTTTTTTCATGTTTGGTACCTCCTATTGACCTTAAGTCTAAAGGAATAGGAGCAAGGATTGGTTGATTCTCAAGCAACCTTTTGTGGTTGAATTAAAGTCCAATCCCCATTGCGATAAGAGTGATTTAATTGATAGCCGTGTTGAAGGGCGTAAGCGGTAAAATATCGATCAAATTTTCGGCGCTTACGACGATCATTGGAAGGGTTATACAGCTGTCTAGCTTGTTCATACTGAGCTTTGGTGACTTGTTTGGATTGAAACAAGGCAGGAATCAGGGGTTGTAACGACGGCATATTAAGTGTCTTGGGGTCAACGTAAGAAGAGAAGGCGTGACGGTGGGGATCCACCCATAACGTTGCCATTCCATGGTTCTTTCCATACGTCGTTAGTAGGGAATACAAAGATTGAATGGAAGGATCAAGATGGTCTAGAATCGATTTCACTTCCACAAGAAGGAGTGTTCCATCTTGTAGAAGGACCTGAAAATCAGGAGTGTAATGGCGATGCGGTTTTTCTCGTGAGATTGCATAGGATTGAAGTTTGATCGCTTGAGGGTTTAATACTTTGGTTAACCAAATAAATATGCGTTTTTCTGCTGTAGATTCAAACGTATAGAGCTTATCATTCCACGTATACGTTTTTGGTTTTCCTCGTGAATGAACCTTGCGAATGGGAACTAATGCATCAAATGCTTCCTTTGACCATTCCTTTGGATGGAGGGGATAGACAATACGATCGGAAAGAGGAAGATAAACGAATTGATTTGCCATAGTTGGCCTCCTTGTGATTCCAAGTAAACAGCAAAAAAACATCGATGTAAACAACCAATTTTGTTTATAAAAAGTAACGATTTATCGTTAAAGAATATAAAAGAATAGGCGCGTGGACACGTACGAAATTAGGCTGTCGATAAGGAAGTTAAGGTAGCTTGAATGTGGTGAGCATGGTAAAGGAAAGCGTCAATCGATTCAAAGCGGGATGGATTGGGAAGGGTTATGTCTACGTAAACATCTTCATAAAGTAAGCGATAGGAATCGAAAAGGGATTGATAGGCAGTTTCGGTAAAATAAAGGCTTTCCGATAATTCAATTAAGGATTCCACATACATGTCATAAATCGAA
The DNA here is from genome assembly GCA_030831415.1 of Bacillota bacterium. GTDB lineage: Bacteria > Bacillota_I > Bacilli_A > RFN20 > CAG-826 > UBA970. Next base: position 2,446 of record JAURLC010000071.1, read on the forward strand.
GGGACAAGTGGGTACAATTGACTTGAGAGCGAACCATCACTTGGAATAACCGTGACCCAGAAAAGGGGATTTTGGATTGGTTGAGAAAAACTGTTGACGGATTCAAACGGTGATTTGGTTGCGGTCCATTGCGTTAGGCTTTCATCCCACGTAACCCCTAAACTCCAATCGTTATCGTAAGGAATAATGGTCGCTTGTTGGGTGACTCCATCAAAATATATATATGAGTTATTTTGATTGTTTCGCATATCATCGGGGTTTCCTACCAGAAAACTGGTGGAAACATATCGAATAAAGGCAGGAATATCCAACACTGAGGATAATCGATCTTGGTCGTTATACAGTCGTATGGATTTAAAGGTTTTCACTAATTTCATCAATGCTTCATGGGATGAGGTTTCTTGGTTGGTTTTTAAATCATAAACAGGATGATAGCCTTCTTGATTGTTTTCAACACCCACCATCCATTCATGGAACACATAATCCCCTATACTTGAATCAAAATGAGCCATTTCATCGAGCAGGAGGGTGTTTGGATACAAGGCTTTATATAAGTCACCTTCTGCGTGGGGCCCTGCAAAATGTCGTTGAATAAAAATATGATCAACGGCTTCGTTGATAATGTACATACCAAGGGGAGTCGATGTTTCCTCAACGTTTATCGAAATTGGACTTAACGTGGATCGCGGGGCAATTACATCAGAAGCGGCAAAGAGTGTGGAGGCAAACGGTTGATTAATTAGACTTGAGTCATACGAGCGATTCCACTTGAATTCTAACGATTTCATCCCAAATAATCGTCGCTTTTGTTGGGCTTCATATTCGGGTTGACCGTTTTGCCATGGTTTACGAATGCCTAGTTCATCATAAAAAGGGTCATCAAAAGTTTGATCAAACGATAATCGAAAATGAAACGGATAGAAGAGTTCACCGTCTTCATTTAAAAAGGTACCACGAGAAAAGATATTTCCTTTTTGGCGAATCCCGACATTTTCAAGAGTGTAAGTAGTTTCTTGCATCGTGACAACAAGTGTAATGGGGAAGTAATACTCATTGGTTGGGCTATTTTTTTCGGCTCCATAAGTTTCAATCCATTGCAAGGTTTCCGGTTGCAACAGCAGAGAAATAGATTTTTGAATCGGTTGCCAAAAAGAAATATATTCGGGTTCGCTTTCAAGGGTGGTCCACTGGGATGAACTAGGAAGCGATTCAGAGAAAGAAGTGGAAGGAACGCAGGCGATTAAAAAAGGAAGAAGGAGAGCAAGCGTACTTTTTTTCATGGCTTATTGTTGAAGTAAGGCCATGATGTCTGTTAATTCTTGGAGTTTTTCTTCTTTGGAAGATTGATTCATTGCATCATGCACACAACCATTGATATGGTCATGGAGGATAAGGTTATTTGCTTTCTTGAGTAAGGCTTGTAAGGCAAGAATTTGTTTGGTTATATCAACGCAATACCGATCATTATCATACATCGTTAAAATTGCTTCGAGTTGGCCGCGTGCGGTTTTGAGAAGTTGGGTGATTTGTTCGGCGGATACTTTGTGATCAGGGTTCATGGAAGGAATACCTTTCTTCATTATCTTAACAAAAATACAACGATAAAAACCATCACGCTACTAGAAAGAGTATTCGGTATAATAGACGTATGGATATCGCCATCTTAATTGTCAGTAGTCTAGCTTTGCTTATTTCAAGTATTGGATTTGTTTTTGTTTTGACGAAAAAACAGTCCTCATCAGGTGTTGATAAATCTGACTTATCTTTGATGACCGATTTTTTAGATAAAACATTAAAACAAAATGGGGAATATATTAAAGAAACGCTCGATGTATTTCGAAGTCAGCTCAACCAATCGTTAACCGTCTCACAAGAAAATTCGAGTCAATTACGATTAGAATTAAGCAAACAACTGGATACGGTTCGCGAAACACTGATTTCTACCTTGGACCGTTTGCAAAAAGATAACGGTGAAAAGTTAGAAAAAATGCGCGAAACCGTTGATGAAAAACTTAATAAGACATTAGAAGAACGTTTAACACAAAAATTCCAACTCATTAGTGCCCAGTTTGAAACCGTTCAAAAAGGATTTGGAGAAATGCAAGGTCTTGTTTCTGGAGTGGATGAACTCAAACGTGCATTGAGCAATGTGAAGACGCGTGGAATCATGGGAGAAATTCAACTTGGACGTATCCTTGAAGAAATACTTTCTCCTGATATGTATCTAAAAGAAATCAATACCAAACCGGGATCTTCTGATCGAGTGGAATTCGCAATTAAATTACCAGGGGATGGACAACGATCGATTTTCTTACCGATTGATTCTAAATTCCCCCTAGAAGACTATTACACTGTCTTATCCGCGTATGACACTAATGATTTGAAGCAAGTCGATGCTGCCTTAAAAGTGCTTGAATCGAAAATTGAACGCTTTGCCTCGGATATTGAAGCAAAGTATATTGAAGTGCCGTATACGACGAATTTTGCTGTCTTGTTTCTGCCGATTGAAGGTCTTTATGCTGAAGCGATTCGTCGTGGATTAGTGGAAAAACTTCAAACCAAATATAAAGTCGTGCTTGCAGGTCCAACGACGATGTCGGCCTTGCTAAATAGTCTTCAAATTGGTTTTAAAACACTTGCAATTCAAAAGAAATCTCAAGAAGTGTGGCAAGTATTATCCAATGCTCGTAATGAATTTGATAAGTTTGCCGATGTCCTTGCCAAGACACAAGAAAAAATTCAATCAGCCGGCAATGAACTCGATAAACTCATTGGTACCAGAACACGTATGATTCAATCCAAGCTTAAAAATCTTGATCAATTAGGCGAACAATTAAGTGTGCCAACGGAGTCGGAGGGTACCGAAGAATAAATGATGCGATACCTTTTTACTAATGCGATTGCTCATTCATGAAAGACACTACCCGTTATATATTTCATTTTGTATTAACCCATCAATGGAAAGAATTTTCCTCTCTTAAGTATGAAGATGCAGATTTAATGGGGAAACATATTATGGTGTTTTTACATGACCATAAATTCATTCAAAATCTCGAGAGTGTTCCGCTTCATACCATGCAAGCGGATCGACTTTCGATGAAACAGTTTTATTTAAAGAATGCGTGGTACAACGATGAGGCGTACATATTAGTCATGTTATTACTCCGTTTGGGAGCCAAAGGAATGGAACCTTATTCAGGCATCACCTATTCCAAATATCATGCATACGTACCCAATTCAATCGCAGACGTATATTTGACCCAACCGAAAATCAAAGGGTATTTAGATTCGATTAAAGATGATAAGTATAAGTATCCGTTTTTAGATTTACTCAAAGGGATGTATTACGTCTACTTAAAAGAATCAGGAAAAGCAAAAAGTCATCTTAAAAACATGGTCGATACCGAACGAAAAAAAATCGCGATTTATTTACAATATGTGAATGCAAAACAAACTAATGATGTGATTGCGATGAAAGAAAACCTTGAGACTTTACGTCAAGAACAATCATTTCCATTTGATATCCGAGAATTTATCCAAGACAACATTCAATATGTTGCAAGCCTAGAAAACATTGATTTTTTTAAAGATATTAAGTCAATCTCCACACAAGATAAAATCCGTGAATATATTGAGCGTATTTTTGACGCATCCCTTTGGAAAAAAGTGGACGCTCGAACAAAAGCAATGGTCCAAAATGCCTTTTATTTAACCTCAAAATTAAGCCGACTCCTCGAGGATGAATCGGGACCCATTGTGGATTATTCTCCCTTTGCGTTACCGTTTGTAAAAGCGTATGAATACGAATGTTATAAATTGTTTTTTAAAGGGTATATCCATTATTTAAAAAAAGAAAATATTAGTCCTAAACAAGCGATCCCTCCACATGCCTATAAAAAAAGATATGCCTCTATTGTTAATCAAGAAGAACACGTGTGGACGTATCAACCTATTTCCCCGGAAAATTTTACACTAGGAAATATTACCTACATTGTCGATATTAATCATTCCTTAGCAAAGAAGGCACAGGGTTCCATCGATCCTTCCGCATTAACTATCGCACCGTACTTTGAACAATACTGGATTCGTATCACCCGAAAACTAGATATGGTGGAAAAAGGTAGAGGGAAAGTCATTCAACTTGCGGCGAATGCCTATGAAATTTCTAAATTAAGGAATAAAATGACTCATGCAGAGATGTTAAGTTTCGAAGAATTTAAACGCATTGTGGATTTAATTTTAACAAGTCGCCATCTCATTGAG
>JAURLC010000072.1 GCA_030831415.1 Bacillota bacterium
GCTTGATTGGAAATCGTTCCGGATAAACCAAAGTTATAAAGTAAGTAAATTGCGATGACGATAATTGCACCAAAGGTTAACGCAAGGGGAAGATTTTTCTTTGGATCTTTTAATTCTGCATTAATCGAGGTAACAGATATCCATCCATCATAAGCAAATGCGGTTGCTAATACAGCAAGCCCGATGCCTCCTGCAGAAGAGCCTGTATCGGCAGCAATCGTTAAGTTTTCTATACTAACACCATTGAGTAAACCTGCTATCGTTCCAACGATGGCAACTAACACTAGTGGGACGAGTTTAATAAACATGGCCGAAACTTGGAATCTGCCGGATAACTTGGGAGAAAGATAATTTAAGGCAAAGATGACAAGTGTGTAAAACGCAGCAAAAATCCATGTAAAGGAAACATTGCTTGGATCGCCTTCTGCGAGTCCAAATAAAATGGTTGTGTAGAGTCCGGAAACCCATGCGAGGACTGCCACAAGAGAGGGGTAATACACAAAGGTGGAAAACCAATTTACATAATATCCAAAGGTTTTCCCATACGCGGCTTCCGCATAATCGACTAAACCATTTGCTTTAGAATACTTGGAGGCGATCACGCTAAAGGATAAGGCGGAAAAGAGCATGATCGCTCCACCGATAATCCAAGCGAGTAATGACAGCGGTAAACTTCCTCCACTGGCAACAATGACATCATCGGCTTTAAAGAAAATACCACTTCCGATCACAACGCCCACCACCATGGCAATGCCAGTGAGTAGGGAAAACTTTTGTTTGAGTGTGCTCATCACAATCTCCTTATTGAAAGAGATTATAATTTATTGCTTTAGTGTTGTAAAGTAAAAAATGATATTAGTGTATATAGTGCTTTTTCTTACAAATTAAACAGGTTACTTTGGTTCGACTCGACGAACGTTTCGAAGCATTAATGATCGATAAAATACCAATGATGATGTTGGCGAGGATAGCAATAAATAAACCTTGTGAGTATGCTTCAAAAGCAAAAAAGACCATAAGGATACCTATGGTTGCAATCGTTTGTAAAAAACGATAATATCCTCTTCCTTTTCGGGTAAACACTTCTTCGGTAATCACGACATTGGTTGATTGACAAGATGGACATTGGGCCATACGTTAACTCCTTTAAAACAAGTTTAAAGGAGCATAACAAGCGTAACATTCAAGAAGGGGAAACGTGGAGTTATTCCCCGCCTTGGGGAATGGATTCCATTGTCTGATTTTCGTATTGAAGTTGATACAAGTTAAAGTAATGACCTTTTTGTTTTAATAACGTTTGGTGGTTACCTTGTTCAATAATTTCTCCCTTTGAGAGAACCAAAATGGTGTCTGTGTGTTGAATCGTGGATAAGCGATGGGCGACGATCATCATCGTGGAAATCGACATCATATTTTCTAAGGACGTTTGAATGATGGTTTCGGTTTCTGAATCGATATTAGCGGTCGCTTCATCTAAGATCATAAAGGAAGGTTTGTAAACGAGCGCTCGTGCAAAAGAAATCAGCTGGCGTTCTCCACTGGAGAAGTTTTTTCCTCTTTCCTTAACGGGATACGATAATCCTTCAGGGTGCTTATTGATGACATGATCAAGGGCAACAAAACGTGAAGCGTCATCAATATCCTTTTTGGTAATCGCTTCATTATGCAAGGTGATGTTGTCTTGAATGGTTCCCGAGAAAAGGAAGACATCTTGTAGCATCTGACCGATATGGCGACGGAGAGATGATCGTTTGATTTTTTCGATGGGAATGCCATCGATGAGAATTTGGCCTTTTTGAATGGCATAATTTCTCACTAAAAGTTGAAGAATGGTTGTCTTACCTGAACCGGTGGCCCCTACTAAGGCCATGGTTTGTTGAGGATGTACGGTAAACGATATGCCTTTGAGGACCCATTCGTTTGGAAGATAGGCAAACCAGACATCTTTGAACTCAACCTTCCCACTGAAGGAGGGTAATTCGATGGCATCCGGATCATCGACTAAATCGGGTTTAGTGTCGAGCACATCAAAGATTTTCTCCGCACTCGCAAAACTACCTTGGAACGTATTAAGTTGCTCAGAAATTTGTTGAATCGGTTCAAAAAATTGACCGACATAGACATAAAAGGAAATAAATAAACCAATGGTTAACGTTCCTTCAAAGACAGAACGAACCCCCATGTAAATGGCAAAGAGTGTAGCCAACATCGATAGAAAATATAATACGGGACGGAAAATTGCAAACGTATACATTTCTTGGAAGATGGCTTTTCGCAAACTTGTACTTAAGCCTTTAAAGCGAGAATTGACTTTCTTTTCTTGATGAAACACCTGGATGACTTTCATGCCGGATAAATGTTCAGATAGGTAAGCATTTAATTCGGATTGAAGGTTTCTTACTTTTCGGTACGCCTTGCGTGAGGTAGAACGATAAATGGTCATGGCAAGGACCATCACCGGAATAATGGCCATCGTGATAAGCGTCATCAAGGGTGAAATTAAGAAAAGAATAATCGTGATGATGATGAGCGTGAGCGCAGCACGAATAACATTCACCAGCGTGTTGGTAAACATATCTGATATATTGGCAGGATCATTGGTAGCTCGTGTCACGAGTTTACCTACCGGAACTGTGTTGAGTTGGCCGATTGATAAGGAGTTGATATGATTGAACACATCTTCTCGTAACGTATGCGTAATTTTTTGACCTACTTTTTGTAGGAGAACATTTTGTAAGTACGATACATACGTTGAAATCCCTGACATGATAAGGAGGACACCTGCGCCAATCGCAATGAGCCATATTTTTTGAGAAAGGGTTAACGCCTCACTGGTCATTTGGTCAATGGCAAGCCCAGACGCTAACGGGAGAAGCATGCCGGTAATCGTCCCAATAAGTAAAAGGAAAAATGCCCATAAAAACGTTTTTAAATGAGGTTTTAAATACGTGTAAAAACGGGAAATTAACGTACGATCTCGTCGAGATTCATGTAAGTCATGGAAATCACGCATGAGTGGTTTCTCCTACGAGTTGTTCTAAGGTTTGCAAACGAACCATTTCTTGATACAGCGGTTGCGTCGATAAAAGTTCATCATGTGTTCCCATTGCGATAAATTCTCCTTTATCGAGAAGAATGATCTTGTCGAGGTTTTTGACCGTAGAAATTCGGTGGGCTACAAGAATGGTTGTTTTTCCTTTTCTCAGTTTCTTTAAATTAGATAAAATTGCCGCTTCCGTTTTGGTATCCACCGCTGAAACCGAATCATCAAGAATTAAAATAGGTGGATTTTTAATCAAAGCCCGTGCGATGGATAATCGTTGTTTTTGTCCTCCGGAGACGGTGACACCTCGTTCTCCTAAAATGGTTTGATAGCCTTCTTTAAATTCGATGATATTTTGGTGAATATCCGCTAATTTTGCGGTTTGAATAATCATGTGTTCATCATATGTTTCTAAACCAAAGCCAATGTTATGTTCGATCGTGTCAGAAAACAAAAAATTGTCTTGGGGTACATACCCGATCGCTTGACGGAGCGAGGCAATAGGTAAGGTACGTGAATCAACATCATCGAACGATAACATTCCCGGCGCAACATCAAATAAATGAAGAAAGAGTTCAATTAAACTTGATTTTCCACTTCCCGTTCGACCAAGTATCCCCACCCGTTCGCCTGGTATAATTGTAAATGAGACATTTTTTAACACAGGCGAGGTTCCATCAGGGTATTGAAAAGTGAGATTTTTTGCGGTGATTTTTCCTTGAAGAGGTTTAACATCACTCCCTTCCATCGAGGTTTTGAGTAAGGAC
>JAURLC010000073.1 GCA_030831415.1 Bacillota bacterium
AAACAAATGGGTTAAACTCATTAAACAAACCAACGACGTCATGATCGTACCACCTTTAAAAAAACAAGCCTGGAACGACCTCTTACAACAACCCATCCTTGAACGTGGGATTCAATGGTCTTCCCATGCGCTCTATACATTTATTGATCGGTTGTATCCTGACATCGACCGCGCGATTCAAGAACTGGATAAATTAAGTTTGCTGGAGCAACCTTTAACCGATGCACACATTAAACAATGGATTCCTCAATCCTTGGAAACCAATGTATTCGAATTTACTAACGCCGTCGTTCAATCACGAACAGGGGATGCGTTACAAATTTTTCGTGATTTAACGTTACAACGAGTTGAACCGGTGACCTTCATTAGTATGTTAGGTCGTCAATTGATGTTGATGGAATTAGTGTACGCTTTAATGGATAAAGGTTTATCCCTAAGTGCCATTAGTCAATCGCTCAATGTTCATGAATACCGAGTCAAGTTAATGGTTCAAGGGAAACGAACGTTTTCAAACGAACGATTAGAAGAAGCAGTGCTCTCCTTAGCTGATCTTGATTATGATATTAAAAGCGGTCAAAAAGACCGTTTTCAAGCCTTTGAATTTTGGTTATTAAATCGGTAATTACTTTTTTAAAAGTCGTGGATACATTGACGGACGTCGATCACGAAAAACACCCCATGAATAACGATCTTTTCGAATGGCCTTAAAATCATAGTCCACCAGAATCATGCCTTCTTGATCACGTGAGAGTTGTTGAATCACTTGTCCACGATGATCGGTAGCAAAACTGCAACCATAAAACGTCATTGAATGATTGCCATACGCTTCTTTACCTAATCGATTAGCAGCGATGAGTGGAATAATGTTCGCTGCACTATGGCCTTGCATCGTCGTTTGCCAATGCGCTTGAGAATCATGAGGTAAAGTAGGTTCTGACCCAATCGCGGTAGGATATAGGAGTATATCTGCACCGTCTAACGTTAAAATTCGTGCAACTTCAGGAAACCATTGATCCCAACAAATTCCGATACCAATTTTTCCAACGGCAGTCGTGAATACCTTGAATCCAGTATCACCGGGACTAAAGTAAAATTTTTCTTGATAACTTTCTCCTGTAGGGATATGGGTTTTACGATATTGACCCACGATGGATCCATCGGCATCAATCATAACCAGCGAGTTAAAAAATAAATTATCGGCTTTTTCAAAATACGAAATAGGTAAAACGACGTTTAATTTCTTTGCTAATGCTTGAAAAATAGGGAAAACTGGATTACCTTCAAAAGGCATCGCTAGGTCAAAGTGATCATAGTTTTCAATTTGACAAAAATAATACCCTAAAAAAAGTTCAGGAAGTAAGATAAGGTTTGCTCCTGCTTTAGCGGCGCGCTCAATGGCTTCGGTTGCTTTTAAAAGATTATCGTTTTGATGAGGAGACATCGCCACTTGAATCGCGGCGACTTTGATGTTTGTATGGGCCATAACGTACTGCTCCTTGAGGAATTTGTTGGGTAATACAATGAATATTACCACCCCCTAATAATACTTCTTTTGAGTCTAACATCACGACTTTTCGATCAGGAAATGCTGCGGTTAGTTGTTCAAGGGCGATCTCGTCAAATTTTTGATTAAATTTAGGAACGATTACACCACCATTGACTAAATATAAATTTAAATACGAAGCAGCAAGGCGTTCATTCATGGGGCGCTTTTTGCTCCCATTTGTTGCGGTCAACGCAGCCGATTCAAAATACGTTCGATGAATGGCCTTAGGCATGGTCACCGTCGTTATTTTCAAAGGATTCCCATCCAAATCAGTGGCTGCTTTTAACGCTGCCATCGTTTTTTCAGATAGCGGTTGTTGAGCGTCCCGAACATCCGTTGCATAGGCTAACAAGACATGTCCTGGACCAATAAAGGTGACGACGTTATCGACGTGTTCTTTTGTTTCATCATTATAAATGCCTCGTGGAAGCCAAATCAGCTTTTTTCCACCGAGAGCATGAAGTAATTCTTTTTCAATAATTTCTTTGGGAAGCCGAGGATTTCTTCCAGGGTGTAGTAAGTTGTACTCGGTTGCAAGAACAAGACCATTTTCATCAATATGAAAAGCTCCGCCTTCCATCACTAATTGATCGATACGATAATAATCAATCTTAAAGTGATCACTGATAAACGATGCGACTTTATCATCTTTATCCCATGGACTATATAACCCGTGTTCTTTTCCACCATAGGCGTTAAAGGTCCAGTCAAGGGAACGAATATCGCCTTGCTGATTGACTATAAAGGTTGGACCGACATCTCGGGCCCATGCGTCATCAGAATCACATTCAAAAAACGTAATATTCGGAAGCGTTTTTGCTTTATAGTCGTTAAATAAGGTTGGATGAACCCCAATAAAGACAGGTTCAAATTCAGAAATTGCTTCAGCGATCTTTAAAAAACACTCACGTGCTTCTTTTCCTTGATTACGCCAAACATCCCCTCGAAACGGCAAAAGCATTAACGTACCATCATGAGGTGCATATTCTGGCGGCATAAAATAACCGTCAGTTTTTGGGGATGAAAGTAATTTACTCATTAATCGTATTATACCTCATTTTCATCCAAAAACCTGATGCAATGCTTCTTGGCCATTCTAGGACAATCTTCCTTGTGGATGGAAAAAAGGAAGAAATGCTGAAATTAATAAAACTTGACACAAAAATATTGAGTGATAACATAGTTTCATACGATGAAGGAGACCAACTCAATATGGTATTAGAACAAATTCGTGATCTCGTAAGCAAAAAATTTAAAGTTTCCGCTGATAAAGTTACGTTAGAAACGCGTCTTCGTGAAGATTTAAACGTTGATTCCTTAGATGCTGTTGAACTCGTTATGGAGCTCGAAGATGTCTTTGATATTAAAATCCAAGACGACGAAGCTCAAGCCCTGAAAACTGTGGGTGATATCGTTAATTTTGTCTCGGCTAAAAAAGCCTAACTTATTATGGATTTCAAAAAGGTTCAAGACTTACTGAAGTATTTTGAATCGTCCAAATTAACTGCTCTTTCTTTAGAAGAAGGAGATTTTAAACTTCATGCGTCTAAATTAAAAGAACCTACTCCCCAAGTCGTTACTACGACACCGGAACCGAAAATGTTGCCTCCTGAGGTAACGCCTAAACAACAAACGAATACGGCAAACAAAGCAACCGAGGACATCTTATTAAAAGAAGTTCCTTCACCCTTAGTTGGAACCTTTTATGCTGCAAGTTCCCCAAACGCAGAACCTTTTGTCAAAGTTGGGCAAACCATAGCAAAAGGTCAAACCATTTGTATTATTGAAGCGATGAAAATTATGAATGAAATTGTCTCGCCATACGCTGGTGTGGTTGAAAAAATTAATTTCCGTAATGGTGATGTCGTTGGTTTCAACGCCGCTATTGCTAACATTCGACCTGTAGGATAAATCATGGCAGAAAAACTGTTAATCGCGAATCGTGGCGAGATTGCTCTTCGTGTGATTCGTGCATGCAAGGAATTAAGCATTCCCACTGTTGCGGTTTACTCAACAGCGGATGAATCCTCGATGCATGTCAAGATGGCGGATGAAGCTATTTGTATTGGCGAACCTCGTTCCAATAAAAGCTATTTAAATATTAACAACGTCCTTTCTGCTGCTGTTGCAACGGGTGCAACCATGATCCATCCAGGGTATGGGTTTTTATCTGAAAACGAACAATTTGCCGAAATTGTTGCCTCTTGTGGCATTAAATTTGTCGGTCCGTCCTCTGAATCCATTAGTAAAATTGGGGATAAAGCGTCAGCAAAAGCGATTGCAAGAAAAGCGGGTGTTCCTGTCGTCGAAGGATCAGAAGGTATTGTCGACGGCCTTGAAGATGGGTTAAAAATTGCGAAAAAGATTGGATTTCCGGTCATGATTAAAGCGACTTCTGGAGGCGGTGGTCGCGGGATTTCTATCATTCGCAGTGAAAAAGAATTCCGAGAAGTCTTTGATCGTACGTCCATGGAAGCGGAAGCGAGCTTTGGGGATAAAAACCTTTATGTAGAAAAATACATTGAAAATCCCCGTCACATTGAAGTACAAATTTTATGTGATTCCCAAGGAAGTTGTATTTATTTAGGGGAACGCGATTGTTCCTTACAACGTCGTAATCAGAAGATTATTGAAGAAGGACCTTCCCCCGTCGTCAATAAAGCTTTACGCAAAAAAATGGGTGAGGCAGCTGTTAAACTGGCCAAAGCTGTACATTATGTGAATGCCGGTACGATTGAATTTCTCGTCGATAAAAATTTAAATTTTTACTTTATTGAAATGAATACACGTATTCAAGTTGAACACCCTGTCACAGAAATGATTACCGGGGTGGACTTAGTTAAAGAACAAATTCGCATTGCACTAGGCAAACCTTTATCGTTGACACAACGGCAAGTCACCTTAGAGGGCCATGCGATTGAATGCCGAATTAATGCAGAAGATGTCAACGCTAATTTCCGTCCTTCCCCAGGCAAAATTACGCAACTTATTGTACCCGGTGGGAATGGAGTACGTATTGATACCCACATTTATCCTGGATACGAAGTACCTCCCTATTATGATTCGCTGCTTGCTAAACTTATCGTTCATGCGCCAACGCGCAAAGAAGCGATTCGAAAAATGCTTGTTGCCTTGGAACAATTTATGGTGGATGGCATTACTACGAACATTGAATTTCATTATTCCTTGCTTCACACTCAAGAATTTATTTCTGGGGATGTAGATACGGGATTTATTGGTCGATTTCTAGAAAAGTTAAAGGATCTCCATGAGTAACGACGATATTTTTAGTAAACAAAAACCGAAACTACGTACCTTTTTAAAGGTCGCAGACCAACCGATTCCGAAACAACAAATTGATATTCCGGATGGGTTGTTCGTCGAGTGCGAACAATGCCACGCTCCACTTTATCAAAAAACATTAAGCGAAAATTTAATGGTATGTCCTCATTGTCAGTTTCATTTTCGTCTACACGTGGAAGAACGCCTTGCGCTAATTACTGATCCCAAATCATTTGTGGAAGTCGATGCCCATTTAACGTCGACAGACCCTCTAGGTATGCCTGGGTATGAAGGTAAATTAAAAATTTCTCAACAATCCACGCATCACGATGAAGCTTTTGTGTTTGGAACGGCCACGATTGAAACCATTCCTGTTGCAATAGGTATTTTAGATTCCTTTTTCATGATGGGTTCGATGGGTTCTGTGGTTGGAGAAAAAATTACACGTTTAATTGAGCTAGCGATAAAGAAGAATCTACCTGTGTTGATTTTTTCAGCGTCGGGTGGTGCGCGAATGCAAGAAGGAATTTTTTCTTTGATGCAAATGGTTAAAACCTCTGCTGCACTTAAAAAACTGGATCAATCCCATGGCTTTTTTCTATCCGTCTTGACGCATCCTACCACGGGGGGTGTTGCTGCAAGTTATGCATCTTTGGGAGATCTTATTGTTGCTGAACATGGGGCATTAATTGGTTTTGCTGGAGCCCGTGTTATCAAACAAACCATTCAACAAGA
>JAURLC010000074.1 GCA_030831415.1 Bacillota bacterium
ATATTTCGTGAGCATCGGTAGGCGATGCTTATTTTTTTTGTAAAGGAGGTAAAAATTACAATGAACAAGCACTTCGCCTTACTAGCCGTGTTACCCGCCGTCGGTATCCTTGTAGGATGCAGCACCCCCAACCTTGAAGATGGGGTGATCACCGTTGGAATGGAATGCGGATACGCACCGTTCAACTGGACGACTGAAACGGAAACGGATACAACCGTTCCCATTGCCGATTCGTCATTTTTATGTGATGGATTTGATGTTCGCGTTTCCTCATACTTAGCAGAAGAACTCGGTTATGATCTTCAAATTCGTAAAATCGAATGGGATGGACTCATCCCTGCCTTAACGAGTGGAAATATTGATGCGATTATTGGTGGGATGACCGATACGCCTTCACGACGTGAAACCATTGCCTTTTCTTCGCCTTATTTTGAAACCCGATCCGTGATGATTGTCTTACCTGGTTCGGATTACGCGGATGCGTTAACGGTGGAAGATTTTTCAGGTGCGAATATTGTGGGTCAAGCAGGGACTTTACAAGATGATATGATTGCGGGTTATGCCGAAACAAGTGGATGGATTCATGGAACCGCCTATCCTACGTATCCTGATGCGCTAACCGCGTTACTCTCAGGTTCCTCAGGCATTGATGCAATTTTAGCCGAAGAACCGTTTGCCGAACAAATGCTTTCCCAATATCCTGATGACCTTGAACTCATTTCTCTTGAACTCGAGGATGGTTCCCTTGATGATGATTTCCTCATTACGGTGTCGGTAGGATTACGTCAGGAAGATACCACGCTTCTTGAAGAAATTGAAACAGCCTTAGCCGCGTTAAGTGAAGCTACCCGTCTTCAATGGATGGCGGAAGCTTCTGAAGCCGCCAATCAACTAAGCTAAGAAAATAGTGATTATGCCCCAAGGATTTTTGCCAGGAATTTGGTTCCTCATCACCCGTCATTGGCGAGTATTTTTAAGTGGTGTCACTACCACCTTGATTATTGCACTACTCGGTACATTGATTGGTTTTTTCCTCGCTCTCCCCTTGGTGGCCTTTCGGATTTTACCTTCCTCTCCGAATGATTCGACGATCTACCGAATCGTTCGGGGTGTTGTAGGGTCGCTTTCCAAAGCGTACATTCAAATCTTTCGTGGCACTCCGATGATTGTTCAAGCGACGGTCATTTATTATGGTGTCATTTATTTAGCAGGGTATTGGCCAGCATTCATTGCAGGTATCACGGTGGTAGGTCTTAATACCGCCGCCTATATGGCAGAAATATTACGTGGAAGCGTTAACGCCATTGATAAAGGGCAATATGAAGCAGGAACGAGTTTAGGGATGTCGTATACGATGCTGATGATCAAAATTATTTTCCCGCAAGCGATTAAACACGCCTTACCTGCGTTTGGGAACGAAATTATCGTCAATATTAAAGATACTTCAGTTTTATCGGTAATTGCTGTTAGTGATTTATTTTATTCATCCCGATTTTTGACCACAACGTATTATCGACAATTTGAAGTTTATTTTATCGTCTCCGTCCTATATTTAATCATGACACTTTCTTTTAGTGCCTTGCTCAAAGGCATTGAAAAGAAACTGCATGTTCGTCATCATGTTGAATTACCTACTTCCCAAACGACCCCTGAGGTGATGGATTTATGACCTTACCGCTATTTACGCTTGAATCGGTCAGCAAATCCTTTGGGAAAGTTCCCGTTTTACATGATATCAATCTTAGTTTTCATCCAGGTCAAGTGACGTGTATTATTGGTGCATCGGGAAGTGGGAAATCCACCCTCTTACGCTTACTCAATTTACTCGAATATCCGACATCGGGTATCATTCGCTTTCATGATGCAATCATTCATCAAAAAGGGTATTCGGTGACGACCTTACGCAGTAAAGTTGCGATGGTGTTTCAAAACTTTCATTTGTTTCCTCACCTTAATGTGTTGCAAAATTGTATGCTCGGACCGCTTCATGTACAAAAACGTCCTCGAGATGAAGTAGAACAAACGTCAAGAATGTATCTAGAAAGAGTCGGCATGAAAGCCTTTATTCAAGCCTCGCCAAACTCATTATCCGGTGGACAAGAACAACGGGTAGCGATTGCCCGTGCTTTAACGATGCAAGCGGATGTCCTTCTTTTTGATGAACCAACTTCCGCGCTTGATCCTGAACTTGTAGGAGAAGTCTTGGATGTGATGAAGTCGTTAGCCAATGAAGGACGAACGATGATAATTGTGACCCATGAAATGGCGTTTGCTCGCGATGTTGCCGATCGTATTTTATTTTTAGATCAAGGTCAAGTCGTGGTCGATGGAACACCTCAAGAAGTTCTGCAAACATCAACTTTCCCTCGTCTACAAGAATTTTTAAAACGGTATCGATAATTCTTCGATGTGACGAAGCGTTTCTTTGCTATACTTTTGCTTGAAGGAATGGTTGAATGAAACGATTTCAATATACGCTCAATAATTTAATTTCCCGTGGTCCTCGTGTCTTAATGGGAATTCTTTTAGGACTCACCCTCGTCGTTGTACTCCTTCTTGGGACAGCGGCGTTTTTTATGCGGAATGACGGTGTCAGTTATGGCGTGACCTTATGGTATACGTTTAATCATATCGTTGATCCAGGATACTTATTTGGGAATGGGGATGAAGAAATCGGCTTTTTAGTCATGATGACGATTGCGACGTTTTGGGGGATATTGGTATATTCGTTAGTGATTTCTTTTGTGTCTACGGCTTTATTAAAAAAATTGGAAGACTTACGTTTAGGTCGTAATCATGTCGTGGAATCGGGTCATACATTGATCTTGGATTATCAACGCGCGGTGATGACGATGATTGAAGAATTATTAGAAGCACGTCAAGACAAGAAAAAAATGGTCATCGTCATTTTGTCGATGCAAGATCCTGCGGATATTTATCACACCCTTGATCCTTTAACGAAACATCATCGTCACGTCAAAGTCATTGTTCGTAAGGGAGACCCTACTGTTGCCCGTGATTTAGCGATGGTTAGTATTGATACGTGTTCTTCGGTGTTGATTGCAAGTCAGTCCGACATGATGACGATTAAAATCTTGCTTGCGGTCAAACAAACCACCTTTATGGATGTCCAGTCCAACTTTGGAGTGTGCATGATTGAAGAAGAAAAAAATCTTGCGATTGCCAATGATTTAGCTGGCGATCAGTTTTATATTTTGTTTTTAAAAGAGTTAAAAACCAAAATTATGGCAAGAACATGTCTCCATCCTGGTTTATCCGCAATTTATAAAAATATTTTTAGTTTTGTCGGAGAAGAAGTATATTTTCTTAAAGATACCTCTTATGTGGGCCTAACCTTTGATACACTCCTTCATCGTCTTCAAGGAGGATATGCTTTAGGCATTCGTCATCAACAACAAGCGATGTTAAACCCACCCTTGAAAACAATGTTTAACGAACATGATGAACTCATCGTTCTTGCAACTAATCCTCGTGATCTTCAATTACAAGATAAAGAAGTTTCTCGTCCTTCCATAAAGGCAAATTTACAACCTTATCAACACTCTTCCCGTCATGTTTTACTCATTGGTTTTAACCTTGATGTGATTCCTACTTTGTTTGAAATGGAAAAATATGTTTCCTCTTCGTCTACGTTAACGATGTTAGTCCAATCGGAGGAAGATAAGGCGACCTTATTGGCCGCTTATCCATCAAGTCAGTTTTCTTCATTTACGATTCACGTTGGCGATACATATAGTCGCCATGTTTTAGATCAATTACCGATTGCATCCATGGATACGATAGGGTTATTCGCCAATGCGAAACCAAGTCAAGGCGATGCCGATGCGGAAACGTTATTAACCCTCTTACATCTTCATCAACTCATGATGCCATTGACGAATAAACCCTCACTGGTTGTCGAAATACAAGATGCCTCGCATGTGGATACCTTATCTCAAATTGGCTTAGATGACTTTTTAGTGTCCGATGTTCTTTTCTCCAAAATGATGACACAAATATCAGAAAATCCTGAAATCTTTCCTGTCCTTCAAGAACTTGTTTCTGAAACGGGGCAAGAATTTTATTTACGACGAGCCCATGCGTATTTAGAAGGAGAACCCCCCCGTTTGTTTTCGGATTTCATTGAAGCAGGGTTACAAAAGCAACAACTCGTGGTTGGGTATAAAAAAGCTGGAGAAGAGGTTGTTTTAAATCCTAAGAAAGACCAACTTGTTTCCTTTAACGCAAAAGACCGGCTTATAATTTTAGCGGAGTTCTAAAAAACAAAGAGAATTGATTGCCATTAGTCTTGTTTTTTTATATGATTATCTTGCTGCGCCCGTAGCTCAACTGGATAGAGTACTAGGCTTCGAACCTAGGGGTTGTGAGTTCGAATCTTACCGGGCGTGCCAAACTAACATTATGGGGTCATAGCTCAGCTGGGAGAGCGCCTGGTTTGCAACCAGGAG
>JAURLC010000075.1 GCA_030831415.1 Bacillota bacterium
AGTTTTAGGTGACGACGGTTGGTAAATTCCACTTCATCCGCTTCTAAATTAGGAAAATCTTTGGCAGTAAAATAACGTAAATAAGGATGGTTATTTTGGCGACGATTAAACGCGAGGTTTAAAATAAAAAAGGTCAACAAGGTGACCAGTACAAGCAATAACAAAATAATGCCAAGCGACGTCACATATCCAATATTGACTAAGGTATTCATCATCGAGTTGGTGGGGATAACAGGAGTCGAACCTGCACGGTTGCCCATTGGATCCTAAGTCCAACGCGTCTGCCAGTTCCGCCATATCCCCAAAATTCATGGTGCCGTCAATAGGACTCGAACCTACAACCTATTGATTACAAATCAATTGCTCTGCCAATTGAGCTATGACGGCTATGGTGGACACTACAGGGATCGAACCTGTGACCTCTTCCGTGTGAAGGAAACGCTCTCCCATCTGAGCTAAGTGTCCAGCGTGCTTAATCATATCAAATCACGAAGAAATTTTCAATTTACTTGGGTTTTTTGTTCGCTTTTTTTTACAAAAGGATTGGTCAAATTTTTTGCCCAATCATACCGTTTGACTAAGTAAATGCCAAACCCTGCTTTAAATACATCAACAAGTTGAATGAGTAACCACATCGTCACAAAAGGAAGATCGGTAAACAAAGCGATTCCCCACGCTAGGGGCACACTGCCTAACCACATGACCGTTCCGTCGAGTAAAAACGCTTGAGACGTTTTCCCGCCTGCTCGTAACGTATGATATGTCACATTCGCAATACTAAAAAAAGGAAGGAAAAACATAAAAAATTGAAGGATTTGTGTTGCCATTTGTTTTTGAGAGGTTTCGACTTGAACCCATAATTGGGGAATGAGTGGTGCTAACCAAAACATCACAAACCCTAAGGTTAAAGCAATCATAACGGCCATCCACATAAGTTGAGTTGACAGTTTTTTCGCCTCTTCTACTTTTCCTTCACCTAACGTAGTTCCTAGCATCACACCCACGCCAACCGCTAATCCTGCCCAAATGATGCCAAAAATTTCTGTCGTCGTTGAAATAATGGAAAGGGTAGAAAGGACATTGGTTCGAGACGCTAAGGCGAGTTGTTGAAACACGATGCCCCCCGACCATAAAATTTCATTAGAAAGCATAACCCCAGTTTTTTTTGTGATCACTCGGGTGAGCTTCCATTCGATTGTTAAGGGCCGATATAAGGATTTTGTAAACGGCTCTTTATTAGCATGTGAAATCCAAATAAGGAGAATAAATTCAACCATACGGGCTGTGATCGTGGCAATGCCTACGCCGATGATGCCGTTTTGAACAATATAAATAAAGACATAATTTAACACAGCATTAATCACTAAAGATACGATACTAATCATCATCGGTAACTTGGTTTTCCCTATTTCCCGATACGTACTTCCATACACGGTTGCATACGTCAAAGGAATATAGGAAAAGGCGATAATGGGTAAATATAACAACGCTTGTTTGACGATGGCTTCTTGGTTCACACTCGACCGTGAATAAAACCGAACGAGCGCTTCGCCAAACACAAGGACAAGGGGAATAAAAATGAGTAAAAACAACGTGCCAATATAACCTTTGTATCGAACCGCTTGTCTTAAATGATCTTCATCTTTGGATCCAGCAAATTGTTGAACATAAATCGAGGCACCAGAAAATAAACCATAACTGATCACAAAAAATAAAAACGATAATTGATTGACTGAAAAAACTGCACCGACGACATCATCCGAAATACCACCAACCATCACGTTATCAATAAAATTCACAAAAAAAGAGATGAGCATTTGCACCATCACTGGAAAACTAATCGTGAAGAATCGTTTGATAAAGATTTTGTCTTGTAACGTTTTAATCATGGTTTATTTAGAATAAAACTGTCGCTTTCACGACAGTTTGTGTGTTCAATGGTGGGCCGTAATAGATTCGAACTATCGACCTCACCCTTATCAGGGGTGTGCTCTAACCAACTGAGCTAACGGCCCATTGTGTATCGCTGTGAGTATATCGCAGCGATACCTATTTTTCAAGAGAGGGAGACAATTAACGTTTCGAGAATTGAGATGCGCGACGAGCAGCTTTAAGACCGTATTTCTTACGTTCTTTAACACGAGCATTACGTGTTAACATGCCAGCAACTTTTAAGGTAGAACGATCGGTTCCCGATTCAAGTAATGCACGGGCAATCCCTAAGCGAATCGCGCCAGCTTGACCCGTAAAACCACCACCTTTAACGGTAGCATCGACATTAAACTTATCTTCGTTATTGGATAAGGTTAAAGGTTGTTTTAAATCCATGACAAGCGTGTCATAAGGCATGTATTCATCGACTGGGCGACCATTAATCGTGATCGTTCCTTTACCATCCGTTAAAAAGACACGGGCGACGGATGATTTACGACGTCCAGTTCCATAGTATTTAACTTCTTTTTTCTTTGCTGCCATACGTTGCTCCTTATATGGTTACCGTCAACACTTCAGGTTTTTGCGCTTCGTGTTGATGGGTAGCACCTTTGTATACAAATAACTTTTTGTGCATTTGACGGCCTAAACGAGTTTTGGGTAACATTCCCCAAATAGCACGTTCAAGCATTTCTTCTGGGTATTGTTTTAACATCACACCCGCGGTGCGTGTACGTAAACCTCCCACGAATTGTGAGTTGTTGTAATACTTTTTGTTTTCCACTTTGTTACCCGATAAGCCCACTTTTTCTGCGTTAATAATAATGACATAGTCACCACCATCCACATTCGGTGTATAGCTAGGTTTGTTTTTTCCCATAAGCATCATCGCAACTTGTGTTGCTAAGCGGCCTAAAGGAAGATTGGTAGCGTCGATGACGTACCATTTGTGATTGACTGTTTGTGCGTTTGCAATCGTCGTTTGTCGTTGCATGTGAGCGTCCTCCTACTCACTTTGATAGGTCCATATTTAAAATAAACGGAACGAATAAAGTGCCGAGATAAATAATACTAATGTATCCACATAAAGTCAATGAAATACTCTCTATGGTTTCTTCTTGTTGTTAACAGGAAACAATCGCTTCCATGATTTTTGAAACCAAAAAGAGATACTTTGCGTCCATCTCGTCATCTGCTTGTTAAATTTTTCTCGTCTTAATCGACGGTTTTCTTTGGCGATACCAGCAAGCCGAATGCGTTCTGCTTTGGCACGCTTATCGAGAACTTTTTGAAGATGTTTTCTCACTAAGGGTGTTTGAACATACGTGGTTTGACCAAAACTTGTTGTCGCATAAGCGACGACGTTTCGTGCACGGAACTTACCATTGTTAATATCTTGGATAACATCCACAAGGGCGTTTAACGGTAACGAGAATGTCAATGAGTCGCGAGCTGCAACGAGTGCTTGATGGTTGGCAGGATGATTGTGAGTAACAAGATATTCACGAAAGTAATCAATATTTTTTTGTCGGTAAACATACCCAAATGAGGTGACCCGTGCATCATTCAAGGTGGAATTGTAAATCGACATTTTCAAATAATCTTTCTTTTGACTCAGATCGAGAACATACGTATTCACGATGCGGAATTTTAAAGGAAGAAAATATTTTTCAACGAGTTTAAAACGAATCATTAACAACGTTACAAGCAGAAACGTAACGATCGACAGTCCTAACAACACATAAAATAAATCAAATTGCATACCCTTATGGTCCTTTCTTGGGTTTTTGTAACATACGATTCATTTTTTCAGCGGTGAATCGATTGGCATGTTCCGCTTTAAAGTGAGCACCTAATTGAATCATTCGGTTTAATGTAGATGGATCTGCTACTTCCAGTTTGATTGCATCAAGTGCATAACTTAAAACATCGGTCGTAAAAAATGTAGGATGGGCTTCCACGACTTCGAATAACTGATGTTCAATGAGTAAGGCAATACTTTTTTTAGCGTTTAACACTCCCTTCCATTGATCAAGGCAAAGGTTTAATAAGGTAACATCACGTAAGGGAATGAGTCTTACAAATAATCGATTGATATCGAAGACAAGATGTTTATCGACCGCAAGAAAAATCGCATCATAGTGTTTCTTTTGAGCGAGAAAGACCATTGCCATGGTGACTTCTTCTGACATAAACGCTTCGATTTTTTCAATCGGTTTCATACGTTCAAGGACATATAACAATCCAGATAAAAAAGCATGCGTCGTTAATTGACGAACGTATGGTTCAATTTGATAAAACGAACGGTGAATCAACCATTCATCTACGAGTATTTTCCATATTTCAAGCAGATGAAATTCGATGACATGTTGGAGCATTTTTTCTCGATGCATCCAATACGAAGTCGTTTGGGAAATATAGGGGATGAAGAAAATAGATTTCCGTGTTTTTTGAACTTGGCGTTCACGCCATAACTGAATGATGAGTTCTGTATTGGTGACATTATTGAGTAAGGCGAAAAATAATTGTCGATCGGACGCTTCTTGCAATTCAAACATACCGACATGTTCTACATATTGTTGGATAAGTGGGAGAGGAGACGTTAGTTTTTTTTGTAACACGTATAAGACAACGCGTTGAACCAAAGGACGATAACGAACATGGTGAGGTAAGGCAAAGGTTACCCTATTTTCTACCAAATACGTAATCCATTCATCACGTTCATCCTGAAGCAAATAATCCATAAAAACCCGCCCGTATACATCGGGATGAGCGATGTTGAGTTCATGACTATCGTATCGTTTAAAGTCCGTTAATCCCCGTTTGATCATCCTCACATATTCTGAATCAATATCAAGTTGTTGCGTTGGTCGTCTTGCAGCGATTAGATCATCCAACGTGATGTGAAACAATTCGGCAATACGAACGAGATTTTGAATGTCAAAGGCACTTTTTCCATTGAGATTTTGTGAGACGGCAGCTTTGGTAATACTCAAATGGTTCGCCAGTTGGTCTTGGGTCATATGGTTGTCTTTCAGTAAACCTTTAATAAACAACCCGACTTTGACGTTATCGATAATTTCTGCCATAGAGTCCCCTTTCTACTTTCATTATCGTGGAGAACGATGAAGCTTCACAACACGTTATTACTTAACTGATTATACTCATCCAAGAATGGTTCATCCTTTAATCCACAAAAAAGTGGTTCATCATGACTTAACTATTTCGATAAATTTACGTTATGATAGACATTTTGAACATCTTGCAGTTCGTCTAACACATCTAAGAGTTGTTCAAATAATGCTTTATCTTCGCCGGACAAGGTGATGGTTTCATTGGGAATCAAACATATTTCTGCAGAGATAAAGGAAGTAATGCCTAACTCCGATAAGACAGATTTGGCTTGGGCAAAAGAGGTTGGGGCGACGAGCACTTCCATGACATCTTCTTCTAACGTGACACTTTGTACATCGACATCCCCTAATATTAAGGCTTCTTCTATTTTGGAAACGTCATGACCTTGAAACACGAGTTGACCGTATTCAGTAAAATTAAAGACAACAGATCCCATCTTGCCACCGCGTTTGGTAATCGAACTACGCACATCGGTTAAAGCGCGATTGGTATTATCCGTCAATGTATCCACAATGAGATAACAGTTACCTGGACCAAAGGCTTCATAACGTCCTGCGGCATAGGCTTCTACTTCATTTCCTTGTGCTTTTTTCACTGCACGATCAATGACTTCACGGGTTACATTGAGTGCGCGATATTTATCAATGGCAGCCCGTAATGCTAAGTTACTATCGGGATCTGGAACCCCGTTTTTTGCCGCGACATAAATTTCTTTAGAAGCGCGCATAAATAACGCCGATCGTTTGGCTGCAGTCGCTGCCATGCTAGATGCTCGTACTTGATAAGCTCGTCCCATCTTCATTCTCCTCTTATGGTTGTTTAAACTTTAATCGATCGATGAGTTTTAGGTCATATCGATCGACGATATCATATAAAATTTGCCAATTGTTTGCACCATATTGACTAGGTGCATGCGCATCAATACCGACAATGACCTCAACATCATAGTGTTTAGCGATTTCCCAAAATGCTGGGTAAGGATACGGATAACGAACTTCACCCGCAATCGACATGATGCCACGACCATTAATCCCTCCTAAATTCAATTCTAAAGGAGTATGGGTATCTTTGGCTGCCTTACAAATCGTATGGGCGACCTGAATGGCATGGACATCCCACCCTCCGACATAACCGGTCATGTATAAATCAGGATGAGCAACATAGGAGAATAAACCTGTTTTTAAGGCCGCTACAATCCCATCAGCATATTCTTGAATAATGGCAGGCGATTTCCCCATCGCATAATAGACTGGAAATCGTCCGTTTTCATATCGAAAATGATGACCTAGGATTAAATATTCAAAACCGTGTTTAACAAACAAATCACGATAATACTCATCAAAATGAGGATAATATTCCGCTTCAAATCCTAGATGAATCGTAATGTCGTTTTGATATTTCTTTTTTAATGATAATACCGATTGTTTATAGTCTTCCAATTGTGAAAAGTCACCACGCATGCCAGGTTGAGACACACCAGGAAAGAAAATGTGATCGGAGAACCCTATCACCTTAAACTTAGCATCAATTGCAGCGATGACATAGTCTTCATCACTGCCGTAGGCATGACCACAACGGGTGGTATGGGAATGGTAACAACTATCGAGTTTTCTCATATTGAATCCGTTGTAAGTATAACCCATGTGGGGGTGCCTTAAAAGAGACAGGTTGTCGAGTGGACATTGATTGTAAGGCTTT
Organism: Bacillota bacterium; assembly: GCA_030831415.1. Taxonomy (GTDB): domain Bacteria; phylum Bacillota_I; class Bacilli_A; order RFN20; family CAG-826; genus UBA970. Next base: position 6,766 of record JAURLC010000075.1, read on the forward strand.
TTCAACATCACCTAGCGTCCACTTTCCTTCTTGAACAGCAAGACATGTCCCCACAATCATTCTTACCATGTGTGTCATAAATCCACTTCCAGTAAGCGTGATAGATACAAGGCTATCCTCCATCGTTACCTTAACGCGATACATCGTTCGAAAAAAAGATTGATCATCATCGGGTTTGACCGTGAAATTATGAAAACAATGATGACCGACAAATAATTTCATCGTTTTTTTAAGCAAGGGAAGATTGAGAGGAAGATAGTAATAATGCGCATACCGGGATAAAAAGGGATTCCGTTCTCCGCCATACACTTGATAACGATACGTTTTTTTGGAATACGAAAAACGCGATTCAAACGTCGGTTTTACACGGGTGAATTGACGTAAAACAAGTTGAGGATGAACGAGGCGATTAAACCCTTTTAAAATCGAGGATGCTTGTAACGATGTCGTTGCATCGAGGTGAAACACAAACGCTTCAGAATGAACGCCTGCATCCGTTCGACTTGCCCCATACACGGTAATCGGTTGATTGAGAATCACCGAGAATACACGTTGAACTTCTTCTTGAATGGATTGCCCTTGTTGTTGGGTTTGCCATCCATGAAATCCCGTTCCATCAAATGCAAGGGTGCCTTTAAAGCGCATGCCATAACTCCGAAATATCGACTTGAAGAACATTCAACGTAATCATGCCGATTAATACCACGACCATCAAAAGCAAAGCCCACGTATCACGTGTTTTCCACGTAAGTTGGCGATACCGTGTACGGGGCGCACTTGGATCATATCCTCGTGCTTCCATCGCATTGGCAAGCTCTTCACTTCGTTGAAAGGCAGAAATAAACAACGGTACGATTAAGGCAATAATCGCACGAAGCTTTTCACGAAGTTTGCCGTTGATAAAATCAACCCCTCGTGAGGCTTGCGCTTTCATAATCCGCATCGTTTCTTCAAGGAGCGTTGGAATAAACCGTAAGGCAATCGCAATCGTCATTGCTACTTCATGCGTTGGAAAACGAACGATTTTAAACGGGGTTAAGTACCACTCAATCGCGTAGGTCAAGTCTAAGGGTCGCGTTGTTCCCGTCAGCATTAACGTCAGTCCAAGCATGAGAATTAAACGAAAAACAATGTAAAACGTTTGTAGTAAGGCACTGACATAAATTCGAATGGGACCTACCATAAAGAACGTCGTAATTTCAGAGGTGTTGGGAACAAGTAAGTTAATGATCAGTAAAAACACCATCATTACCCATAAGGCTTTGAGTTGTTTAAACATCGATGAAAGACGAATGTGCGCGATATGCATCAGACTTACGATAAATAAAAATAAAACAGCATACATCGTCAAGTTCATCCAAACCGAAGAGAAACGCAAAAAAATCGACGTCATCAGTGCAATCATCGCAAATAATTTCACGCGTGGATCAAGTCGGTGAATAAAAGAGTTAAACGGAATGTAACGACCAATGGCTAAACTGGCCATCGTTGAATCTCCTTTAGATATGTGATGAGTTGCATTAGATTTTTGATTTGGTCAAAAGGAAGATCAATCCCTTTGGCTTGTACGAGCAAAAGCAGTTGCAAAAAAGGAGGATGCATAACGGGATACCCTTCGATGGGAGTTAAAAAGAAATCCAAAGTCGTCGTCTTCTTTAACACATGACCTTCTTGCATGACAACGACATGATCGGTGTACTCATACACTAACTCCATGTCGTGCGTCACAAGAACAATCGTCATACCTTGCTGAAATAAAGAAACAAAAAGCGACATCATCGCCTTTGCCCCTTGAGGATCCAACCCTGCTGTCGGTTCATCTAAAATTAAGACTTTGGGTTGCATCGCTAAAATACCAGCAATCGCAACACGACGTCGTTCCCCTCCCGATAATTCAAAAGGAGAACGCGAATAAAAGGATTCATCGAGCCCCACTAAGTGTAATGCTTCATGCGCTCGTTTTTTAGCTTCTTCAGGTTTCATGCCAAAGTTTAAAGGGCCAAACATGACATCTTGTTCCACAGTTTCTTCAAACAATTGGTACTCTGGAAATTGGAAGACTAATCCAGCATATTGACGGAGGGATTTAATGTTTTTAGGTTGTTTGTTGGCTTCGATGCTCACACCATTGACCGTTAACTGTCCTTGTGTGGGTAACAGTAAGGCATTTAAATGTTGAATGAGGGTCGATTTACCACTACCCGTATGACCCACTAATGCGGTAAAGGTGCCTTCTTCGATCGTTAAGGTAACATCTTTAAGTGCCTCAAATTGATAAGGGGTCTTTTTCGAATACGTATGGTAGACATGATCGAGTTTCATGGGAGTAAGTCCACCCAATCTTGTAGTGAATGCATCAGAGATCTTTTTTCCTTAGGAACGGTCATGCGAAGTTGCGATAAAAAAGGAACATCCAATGACATATTCTTTAACGTTTCGACGTGAAGAAAAACGTCCTTAGGGGTTCCTTGTAATACAAGTTTTCCTTGGTTTAAGACTAAAACTTCATCGGCGAGAGATGCCTCTTCTAAATCATGGGTAATAAGTAAAATCGTTAAGGATGGATATTGTTGACGTAACGTTAAAAGCGTTTGATGAATTTCTGCTTTTCCTTCAGGATCAAGCATCGCGGTTGCTTCATCGAAAATCATAATGTCAGGATGCATGGCAAGAATGCCCGCAATCGCGACGCGTTGTTTTTGACCGCCAGATAAATTCGACGGTTCTTGATGTAAAAACCCGTGCATTCCCACTTGCTTGGTAACCCGATCAATTTCTTGTTGCATCTCTTGATGGGGAACTCGGCGGTTTTCTAAACCAAATGCGACATCATCAGCGACCGTTGCTCCGATGAATTGATTATCAGGGTTTTGAAAGACAATGCCTAATTTAGGACGAAGTTGGTGGATCGTATGAGGATTCAAGGGGATTCCATCAATCTGAATCGTTCCTTCTTTGACTTCCATTAACCCCGCAAGTAATTTAGCTAACGTGGATTTTCCTGAACCATTATGACCAATAAGGGCGACAAACTGTCCTTTTTCAACGGTGAAATGAACATCGGTGAGGACTTTTTTTTCATCATAGGCAAACGATAGGTGTTCAACCTTAATCATTGGCCTCCGTATCGTTTAAGTTGTTGATATTCAACATAGGCAACAAAGCCTAAAAAGAGGATAAAGGATACACCTATGATCAGCCAAAAGATCCATGAATCCGTGCCTAGACCATCCTCAAAAAAAGCGGCAATCGTGGCCCATGCTGACACCATAAACATTAGATATACTAAGAACAAAATAAGGAAGCGTCTTCCACTACCTTGTATGAGTCCGAGTTTGTTTTTCTTTTTATTCATAATGGATGATCGGTAATCTCCCAATATACGAGGTCATTTTGACTCCTGCTAAGGAAAGTAATCGACGAGAGGCTTGGGCTACTAAGGTATCTTTATATTTATCCTCGGCGTACACCACTTCTTTAATCCCGGATTGAATAATGGCTTTGGCACATTCATTACACGGAAATAAGGTGACATATATTTTGGTATTTTGTAACGCGGATCCATCCTTAGCATTCAAGATGGCATTGAGTTCAGCATGAGCAACATAAAGGTATTTGGAATCGATACCATCTTTAATATCCCACGATACTTTGTCATCATCCACTCCCGAAGGCATGCCGTTATAGCCGATGGAAACAACTTTTTTTAAGGGATTGACAATACAGGCACCCACTTGGGTAGAAGGATCTTTACTGCGCATCGCTGAGTTGACTGCTATGCCCATAAAGTATTCATCCCAACTAATATAATCTGTTCGTTTTGACATACTCAAACCTCAAGTTTTTATTATAGCAAAGACAAGGTAAACCCATAAGGTTTCATCGTTAAAACAGTTACTTCTTAATACTTAATAACTTTTTAATAATTTTACGTTAAAATCTGTTGACTTGTATCAAATCTCATTTTATTATACGGTTATATAGCAAATGTAAGCGTTTTCTCTAGACCTTTTAAGGCGATAGAGAGGAGGATGTTTATGAAATTAAAACTTTTCTTGTCAATTTTATTTACCACAATCATTGGTTTAAGTGTTTTTAACTTTTCTTTTACATCATTTACTCAAAACACTAATCTTTTAAATGTATATTCAATTGCAGATAGTTCTTTAGTGAGAATTTTCGTCGTTAGACCGAGTTGGTGGTCATCGGCTGGAGCAATACAATATTTAAGGACCGCAGATAGTGTTGATGACCTTAATAATGAAGGATCCTCCATTCAATCTTTTTCAGTTACAGGCTACACATCTGACACCTACTATAACAATTCAACAAGTGGTGAAGGGACTTTCAATGATTATGCAGCAGATGGAATAATTTACTATGACATACCAAAATCTGCTTTTTTTGATGGCACTGATTATAAGTTTTTCGATTTAATTAGAGAAAATCCCGAAGATGACACTGACATTTGGAATGATACTGGGAATCATCAATTTTCTCTTGGGATGAATCATCGTATTCTAAGAATTTTTGGAAATGGTGGTGGATTAGTTACTTCAATTTCTGGACTTTCAGCTGAATCAAGAAATATTTCCAATGACAGCCTTGCGGTTGTTTTGTCGGGCTATCTCTCGTGTGAATCATCCAATATTAACGGTTATCTAGCA
>JAURLC010000076.1 GCA_030831415.1 Bacillota bacterium
ATCTTTTATTGGCTTTTTAGTTTCTTTGTCAGTTTTAGTTCCAATTTTTAATTCCAATGATATTGTTGCTGCAGCAAGTTATCAACGGTTTCTCCCTCCCCGTTGGGCGGGATTTGAAAATATTGGCATCTCCGATGGTACCATTGTATACAAAAACATCATTGTGGATTACATTACCGATCCAGAACAACCACGTCCTGTAGGTTATGAGTTGGCTGCCGTTGTGGGTGGTTCGGATGCAATGGATATTTTTGAAGATAAAATCAATGCCGCTTCTGAATATGCAACGGGTGGGATGCTAAGCTTGCGTCCTGATAAACGGGATCAAAATGGTGGGATTATCTCTCCACGAGTTTTCCTAAGTCGCTTTAGTGATTTTGAAATTACGATGATGCTTCCGGTTGAAGAAAATACACAAGCTGCTATCATTCCAGAATATCAAGTTTCGATGGATGTTCGGTATGCAACAAGTGGTGATACTTTTACCCGTATCAATCTTACGGATTTTAGTTCTGATTTTGGTGAAATTAAAATTAATAATGTGATGCCTACCATTCTTGATAATCTTCCGGATGGATTTAACATAAATTCCATTGGTGCGTTTACAACCCGCTTCCGCATCTCCGTTAAAACAACGACTGAAGGTGCTTTTCCTACCTTGTTTATTCAATCATTCGAGGCATTTGATATTAATGACTCAGAAAATGATGCAACGTTTAATATGAATTTTACGAGTGGAAATGAACTTGTGTTACGTGACTTATCAGAAGATACCTCGAATGCATGGGGGTTTTCAGGAAGTGCACAAAAAACAGTTTATCAAGCAACCCTATATCGTGCAACATTCCGTTATAATCCTTATTTAGCAGTGTTTGGAGAAAAAGAACGTATTATCGGGGAAACGGATATTAATCGTTATATTGCTGCAGGTTATATAACGTATGATTTTGCCATAGGACCAAGTAGTTTGGTTATTCTTCGAGATGATTCACCAGTCCGCGAAGTATTAGCACAAAAAATTGTTACCGGTCCAGGGGGAGTATCTGCCCGTGAAGTGACCGCTGTTTTATCCATGTATCGCTTCTATGGCTACACCTCAATGCCTTACTTCTTCTTTGGAACGAATCATATGGGTCACGATTACGCTAAAGTCGTTTTCTCTGGATTATCAACCTCATTATTATTAGGGTTGGCCGGTATGCTCATTAACGTCTCGTTTGGGATGGTATGGGGATCGATTTCAGGATACTTTGGTGGAAACATTGATTTAGCCATGGAACGTGTCACTGAAATCCTTGGGGGTGTTCCTTGGATTGTTATTATGACACTGGCAATTCTTCATTTAGGTAATAATTTCTCAACCTTCTTACTTGCCATTACCTTAACAGGCTGGATAGGGATGTCGAGTTTAACACGATCTCAGTTTTATCGGTATAAACGGCGAGAATATGTCCTTGCATCACGCACCCTTGGAGCAAGTGATTGGCGATTAATATTCCGTCACATTTTGCCCAACTCCATTGGTCCAATTGTCACGAGTTCTGTGTTATTGATTCCTGGAATTATCTTTACCGAGGCAACCATCTCCTATTTAGGTTTAGGATTACAAGGGTTACCAAGTTTAGGCGTTGCCTTATCAGAGGCCCAAAATTACTTATCCACGTCGCCTTACCTCATTGGATGGGGTTCGGTCATTATCTCCATTCTTATGATTTCCTTTAATTTATTTGGAAATGGTTTACGGGATGCCTTCAATCCTTCCTTAAAGGGAGTTGATCAATAATGAAAAACGAAGAAATCGTCATTTCAGCTAAAGATTTAAAGTTGTCATTTTATACCGATAAAGGACGTGTAAAAGCACTACGTGGTGTTTCCTTTGACTTATACAAAGGGGAAGTGTTGTGTATCGTCGGAGAATCAGGTTCCGGTAAATCGGTTACCGCGAAAATGATCATGGGCATTTTACCTGGAAACGCTCGAATCGATGGCGGTTCTATTTATTATCAAAATGAAGACTTAACCAAAGTGTCGGAAGAAGAATTTCATAACATTCGTGGTAAAAAGGTTGGCTTAATTTTCCAAGATCCCCTTTCCTCATTAAATCCAATTATGCGTATTGGTAAGCAAATTACTGAAGCACTTATTATTAATGGTGACAAAGTAAAACGTCTTTATAAAGATGTTTTATCGCCTGCATTAATTAAGTATAAGAATGAAATTCAATTACGTAATCTTGAAATCGAACGCTTGCGAGGTGATTTTTTAGATAAACGTTTTGAAATTCGAAACAATAATGACATTAAATTTGGTGAAGCAACCAAGCAAATTCAAGCCTTACGTAAACAGTTACGTCTTGATATTAAAGCCATTCATGATAAAACACGTCCCACCATTCAAGCGTTAAAGAAAGTTGTTGATGCAAAACGAATTGAAGCAAGAAAAAAAGCAAAAGAATTTAAAGCGAGCTTAGTTTCTGCATATCAAGAAAAAATTGCTCCTTTAAAAGAAAAATTAGCGGCTGTTTCTGGTGAAGAAAAACAAGCGATTCAAGCACAATTAAACGCTGCAAAAACAAAATTTGAAAACTCACTACGTTTAACACCTGCTGAAGCGAAACGTCGTGCTATTAAAGTCATGGAAGAAGTGGGTATTCCTCATGCTTCACGTCGATTCCGACAATATCCTTTTGAATTCTCTGGTGGGATGCGTCAACGAATTGTTATTGCCATCGCATTGACACAAGATCCTGATGTTTTAATTTTAGATGAACCGACTACCGCCTTAGACGTCACCATTCAAGCACAAATTTTAGACTTGGTTAAGAAACTACAAAAAGAACGTAAATTATCTGCTATTTTCATTACGCATGATTTAGGGGTTGTCGCTAATATGGCAGACCGAATTGCCGTTATGTATGCTGGAAAAATTGTTGAATATGGAAAAGCAGAAGAAATTTTCTATAACCCCAAACATCCTTATACTTGGGCATTATTATCCTCCATCCCAGATATTGATTCCAAGGAACGTTTAGAATCGATTCCGGGTACTCCTCCCAACATGATTTATCCTCCTAAAGGAGATGCCTTTGCCGAGCGTAGTAAATATGCAATGGCAATTGACTTTAAAGAAGAACCTCCGTATTTTCAACTTTCAGAAACGCATTTTGCTGCAACGTGGTTACTCGATCCTCGTTCTCCTAAGGCCGACATGCCACGCATCGTCTCTGAACGTATTAAGAATAGTTTAAAGAAGGCAGGAAAGACGAATGGCTAGACAAGTTAAAGTAAATCAAAAGTTAATTGAAAAGGATACCATTCTCTCCGTTCGTCATCTTAAGCAGTTTTTTACTGTTGGAGTAGGAAAAAATAAATTTAGAACCAAAGCCGTTCATGATATTTCCTTTGATATTCAACGTGGGGAAGTTTTCGGTTTAGTCGGTGAATCAGGGTGTGGTAAAACCACTACGGGTCGATCGATTATTCGTCTTTATGATATTACCTCGGGAAGTGTGTATTTTAAGGGTACACGTATTACCGCTGGTGATCGTTGGAATCGTAAGGAAATCAAATTTTCTAAACTTCGTACACAACGAATGATTAAAGATTTAAAGCAAAAAATGAAGGACGATATTCAAGATGCTCGTTCTGAAAAACAAGAAAACAATGATGAAATTATTGCCAAAATTAAAAAACAATATGATGATCAAATCAAAACCTTAGCGAGTGAACTTCAAACACTCATTAAAGTTCAAAAAGATAAAATTAAACAAATTGCCTATGATAATAAACATATTGATTCCTCTTTATTATCAAAAATTCAAATGATTTTCCAAGATCCGGTAGACAGTCTTGATCCACGGATGACGGTTGAAGACATTATTCAAGAAGGATTAATGATTCAAGGCCAACGTAACAAAAAAGAGAATAGTCAAAAAGTTATTGAAGTACTCAATCAAGTTGGACTTATTCCAGAATATGCTTCCCGTTATCCTCACGAATTTTCTGGGGGCCAACGTCAACGGATTGGGATTGCTCGTGCGATTATTATGAATCCTGAGCTTCTTATTTGTGATGAACCGATTTCGGCGTTAGATGTGTCGATTCGTGCTCAAATTATTAATTTACTCAATGATTTAAAAGATCAATATAAATTGACCATTTTATTCATTGCTCATGATTTATCCGTTGTTAAATATTTTTGTGATCGTATTGCCGTTATGTACTTTGGTGAAATTGTGGAACTAACTACAAGTGAAGAACTCTTTAAACATCCTTTACACCCTTACACAAAAGCCTTACTTTCTGCAATTCCAAAACCCGATCCGATTACCGAACGTAATCGTACGCGAATTCCTTATAATCCTATGACCGACCACGACTATTC
>JAURLC010000077.1 GCA_030831415.1 Bacillota bacterium
AGTTTTAGCAGCCGCCCCTTATTTAGATTTAGGACAATCCTTATATCAACGGTTAAAAAAATATTTTCATTCGGAAGAACTCATTTATTCGATGGCCTTTCAGTCCAAATATTTAGGGATGTCTCCGTGGGAATGTCCAAGTTTATTTTCCATCCTCAGTTACATGGAACACGAACATGGTATTTATCACCTCAAAGGGGGGATTTCCGCTTTTCATGAAGCACTCGGAACACTCGCGCAATCCATGGGTGTGACGATTCATCTTCATTCCCCCGTTCAACAATTCAATATTGAGAAAAAACGAATCACATCTATACGCGTCCATAACAAAGACATTCCCTACGATACCGTGGTGATGAACGCTGATTTTAAACACGCCCTTCACTTAATTCCTGAACAACATCGACCATCCTTTAAAACCGGCAAAGTTAACCAATTGAAACAATCTTGTTCAACCTTTAATGTGTATCTTGGATTAGATAAAACGTATAAGCTTCAACCTCATACCATCGTATTTTCAAGCAATTATCGACAAAATGTTGAAGAATTAACCAAGGGATTAGTGCTGAGTCATCATCCAAGTTTTTACCTTCATAATCCTTCTTCCATTGATGATTCGTGGGCCCCGAAAGGTCACTCTGCATTATATGTGCTTGTACCCGTACCGAATTTACATGCTTCGATTGATTGGAAAAAAGAAAAGAAACGCTACACCGAGTACATTCTTGATGAAATTCAATCACGTGCTGGATTAACTGACTTGCGTTCTCACATTCAACAACTCCATGTGGTTACCCCTTTAGATTGGCAAGAACACTATCATGTCGCGGATGGTGCCAATTTTAATCTTTCCCATCGCATGGATCAACTTCTTTATTTTCGCCCCCACAATCGATTTAATGATGTGAAAAACCTTTATTTAGTAGGAGGAGGAACGCACCCTGGTAGTGGTTTGCCAACGATTTATCAATCAGGGATTATTGCTTCCCAGTTAATCGCCAATGAAAAATAAAACATTATCGGTCTTTTATGGCGTCCTGTGGGGTTATACGGTCTTGTATGGTATTTTATTTGGCTTTGCTAGTCCACTTTTTCCTTCATTGATTAATCAAACTGCGGATCGTTTTGCGCTTGGATTTTTTAACATCATGGGAATCTTTCCACTGTTGTTTCTTGTGGATGGACTTCAGCATTATTCGATAAAGACCTGGAAAAGTATCTTTTTATTTCTTGGATTTTTAACCGGGGCATACGGCATTACTGTCTTCTTTTTATTATCCAAGCCTATCAAAGAACGAACATTTAAACCGTTTTACGATGGACTCGTAGGTTTTAGTTTAGCTTTACTTGTAGCAGCCGTGGTGTTGCTCTTACAAGGCAATCCTGGTTTGTTTTTTATGCAATGGACACAAGATGCCATGGTGGGCATTATGAGTGTCGATTTCCTTGCCTTATACGCCCTTAGTCTTTATCAACTTTATCATGTACATAAAGTCAAAAAGTGGGGATATGCGATTCCTTTATTTGGATACGCCCTATATTTAATCAAACGTCTTTAATGTTGCGTAAAATTTAAAATTAACGGGAAAATTTGGGCAATGACACGTGCACATTCAACCGCGATGTCCATGTGTTCTTTTTGTGTGCCATTCGCGCTTCGTAAGTCAATATAATGCACCCAACTACGTAACGTTCCTTGCATGTATAACCGTGACATCGTTAAACCTTCCGGTAACACCACCCGTGCTTGTTCTTTGGCAATACCATGATCAATCGCCCATTGATAGGAAGACTTGGCTAAGGCAATGATATCGTTTTGTTTTTCTTCCCATTGCCGTTGCAAGAGTTTAGCTTCTTGGGAATCATCTAAGGAGACACTGTTTTGACGATTCTTTTCATCCTGTAAGCGTGCTTCACGGGTGGTGAAGGTTAAATGTAAAGTAGGATCGGCGTATCGTTGAGAAAATTCTTGAAAAGAAAACGAACGATGACGGAGGATTTGACGGGCAATATCACGTGTAGTTTCAATTTCTAAGGTAACGGAGACCATTTCTAAAGGCGACCAATGTTTATTGTTCACTAAATAATTGATTAACTTCTCAGAGGTTGCCGTGTTCATTTGATTGGTAGGATTCGAAACACGTGCGCAAAACGCAATCAGCTCTTGGGCATTTGTTAATCCTTCTGTTTCTAACAATTCACTCGGCTTACTATACGCGATTAATTTGACATTCATAATGGACCTCTTGAGATGTATTATATAAAACCATCCTGGATAAAAAAAGAAAAACCATCCTCTAGGATGGTCAATGGTGCCCCCTGCCAGAATCGAACTAGCAATAAGTCCTTACCATGGACTCGTTATACCACTTAACTAAGGGGGCAACGTAAAAATCTTAATGAATTTTCGTCCATAAGTCAATGAAGAAAACTCCCTTTGATGGAACAAAGGGAGTCGTTCATTAATCGATTGAGGTTAGATCGAGTTGTTGATGCGAAAGAATAACTTTTTTTGGAACACCTACGACCAGCGTGCCTCGAATGTATTGCTTGGCTAAATACGTTTCGATTTCTTTTTGAATAAAACGTTTCAAAGGTCGAGCTCCATATTCTTGATTAAACGCTTGTTCGATAACCCAACTTTCAATCGATTCATCAAAACTTACTAAAATATTTTGTAAGGCTAATCTTTCTTCAACATCTTTGAGCATGCGACTGACAATCATTTCTTGAACATCTTTATCGAGCGGATTAAAGTAGACAATTTCATCGATACGATTTAAAAATTCAGGTTTAAATGTCCGTTGTAATAA
>JAURLC010000078.1 GCA_030831415.1 Bacillota bacterium
AAAAGTTGATCCATCATTAACAAAACCATGACATGGTTTTCATGAAAACCCATCGTTTTATAATGTTCTAATAACAAAGAACGAAAATCTACTGCTTCAAATAAAGGATCCATGGCCGTCATGATAACATGTCTCCTAGTTTCATGAGACCAAAACTATATAACTCTTCTCGCCCTAATGAACGATCGATAAACGGTATTTTTTTAACTTCCTGAATCACTTTTTGTTCATTTAATCGTTGTAAAAATCCAAGATTATCCTTCATCGCTTGCAGTAAAGAAGGTTCATAAGCAAAACCAAGCATCACTTTAAATCGAATGGCACGAATGATTCGAAGCGGATCTTCTTGTAAACGTTGATTCGGTTCCCCAATCATACGAATCACCTTATCATGTAAATCCTTCAATCCTTCAACAAAATCATCCACATGAAATTGTTTATCGACATATAACGCATTAATCGTGAAATCACGACGTGTAACATCTTGTTTTGGATCTTTAATAAACGTAAGTTGACCTGGATGTCGTGCATCCTCGTAATGGCCTTCCGTCCTTAATGTTGTAATATCAAACTTTGAATCTAAGTGATAAAGCGAAAGATGACCATAATGGGCGAAACGATCATTTGCATCATACAAAAACGTTAACATTTGACTAGGTAAGGCATCGGTAGCACAATCAAATTCTTGAAAATTTCGATTTAATAAGTAATCCCTGGCTGTCCCACCTGTTAACCATAAACGGAAACCTTGTTTTTCAAACTCATTTGCTAACGACAAAAATGGATCAAGCTTCATGAAATGATTATAAAGAATAACTAAGTAGATGCCAAGAAAAAAAGGATACTTCACAGTATCCTTTTATTTCAGCTAATAGAAGTTATTAACGAACTTCTTCTTTTAAGTTTTTCGACGCTTTGAATCCAACGACTTTGGTCGCTTTGATTTGGATTTTTTGTGTCGTACCAGGTTTGACACCCATACGAGCTTTGCGTTGACGGACAGAGAAGGCACCGAAACCAGCTAATTTAACTGGGTTTCCTTTGGCTAAGCTTCCTTTGATTGCACCAAGGACAGCTTCAAGACCTGCTTCGGCATCTTTCTTGGAAACTTTGGCAGCTTTGGCAAGAACTTCAACAAGATCTACTTTGTTCATGTTATTTCCTCCTAGATCTTTATGTGCTTAAAGTAGCACGGTATCGTGTATTTTACAATACTTTATTCGTTTTTTATGGATAAATTTATATAAAGTTATTATAAAAGTTAAATTTATTCGACTTTAAGGGGTCTATTCATCAAATACTTAACCATGTCGGATGGTTTTTTCTGATCATACAACACCGCATAGACAGCTTCAATAATTGGCAAATGCAATTTATGTTTGATGGCAAGATCACGCGCTACTTTTGCAAAAGGAATGCCTTCAATGGTGCGGGTATTCTTTTCTAAAAAAGGTTGAGCAGAATCATCTTGACCGATTATGATGCCTGCTTGATAGTTTCGTGAATGTGGAGAATAGGAGGTGACAATCATATCGCCTAATCCGGTTAACCCTGTATGAGTTTTGAGTTTTCCACCCAACGCTTTTCCAAACCTCATGAGCTCAGTTAATCCTCGAGTAACGAGTGCTGCACGCGCGTTATCTCCTAATCCTAAACCAGTAATGACTCCCGAAGCAATGGCAATGACGTTTTTCATTGCTGCACCAACTTCTGCTCCAATTTCATCCTTTTGAACATATACACGAAAAACTGAATTCGCAAATAAATTCGCAACTTCTTGAGCATGTCCCACACGTTGACTGGTCGAAGAAATTAAGGTTAGTTTTCGTTGAATCACTTCCTCCGCATGAGAAGGACCGAGTAAAGACACAATGCCTTTTAAATATTTTCTTGGAATTAAATGACGGATTACTTCAGAAAAACGTTGTTTGGTTGTTCCATCGAATCCTTTGGTCGTATTGATTACATAAACTTTACGATGAATAAGTGGCGTAAGGTTTGTTAAAAGATCACGAAAAGCATGCGAAGGAACGGCCATAATTAAGTAATCAGAAAAATCCATACCTTCGTTTAAAGACAACGTTGCTTTGACAAGTGGTGATAGGATGACATCCTTTGAAAAGTACGTGGAATTTGTATGAAATTGATTTAATTCTTCGATTTGTTTGGCGTCCTTACCAACGAGCAAAACGTGATGTTGATTGTCACTTAACACACGTGCAAGCGCCATCGCCCATGTCCCTGTACCAAAGATTGTTACGTTCATGTTTTCATCCTTAAAATGATTTTAATGGGAGTTCCTTCAAAGTCAAAGGTTTCTCGAATTCGGTTTTCCAAGTATCGTTGATAACTAAAATGCATAAAATTTGGATTATTCACAAATAAAACAAAGGTTGGAGGTTTGATACTGACTTGCTCACCATAGTAAATCCGTAGTCTTCCCCCATTAAAATCCGGTGTTTGATTCATTAGTTGAGCATCCACGAGCAAGTCATTGAACGGTGAAGTTTGAATTCGAAAAGAAAAATGAGAATATGTTTTTAAAATGGTTTCAAGCAATGGCCGAATATCAGGTTGATGAATGGCGGATAAAACAAGAAAAGTTGCAAACTCTAAAAATGGCGAAATGGTTTTTAAATCCTTAATCGTTTTTTGAATATCTCGTTCGCCTTTTTTTCGTAAATCCCATTTGTTGATGACCACAAGTAATGCACGATTGGCTTGATAAGCGTACCCTGCAACATGTTTATCTTGTTCGGTCATTCCAATCGATGCATCCAAAACAACAACCGCAACATCACAACGATCAATCGCCTTAAGTGAACGCAGCGCGGCATATTTATCTACTGCTTCAAATATAGAACCCCGCTTTTTTAATCCCGCAGTATCAATGATGGTGAACAAGTGTTCACCCCACTTAAATGGTGTATCAATCGCATCACGAGTCGTACCTTCAATAGAGGAAACAATCACGCGTTCTTCGTTTAAAATTGCATTTACTAAACTTGACTTGCCCACATTAGGACGCCCAATCATCGCAACATGAATCGTTGAATCATCATGATGATCATCCGTTTTTTCTGGAAAAGCATGAATCACTTCATCCAACAAGTTACCTAACCCGATCGAATGAATCGATGAAACAGGAAAGGGATCGCCTAATCCTAATTGATAAAAATCATTCACATCATAAAGCAATTGACCATCATCGATTTTATTGACAACGAGCAAAATTGGTTTTTTAGAGCGATACAATTTATTCGCAATAAAGCGATCATCATTGGTTACGCCTCTACGACCATCAACGACATATAAAATGACGTCTGCTTGTTCGATAGCAATTTCCGCTTGAAACCGGATTTGTTCTTGAAATGGGCGATCTGTTATCTCAATCCCACCCGTATCAATGAGTTGAAATGTTTTCGTCAACCACTCTGCACGTCCATAAATTCGGTCTCGAGTAAGGCCAGGTAAATCATCCGTAATGGCGATACGTTTTCCGATGATACGATTAAAAAGAGAGGATTTTCCGACATTAGGGGAGCCAACGATGGCAACAACGGGCATAATGCTATACCCCTACAATTCGTTTCTTTTCAACGATTTCCAATATACGATGTACGACTTCATCCACTTTCATAAAGGATGTATCAATTAAGACAGAATCCGGAGCAGGTTTCAGTGGTGCAAATTCACGATGCGAGTCAATATAGTCTCTTTTTCTCAATTCTTCTTCCACACTTTCAAGACTTGTTTGAATGCCTTTTTCCAAATTTTCCTCGTATCGACGAACAGCCCGTGTTTCTACAGAAGCGATTTGATAAATTTTCACATTCGCTTGTGGTAAAACAAATGTCCCAATATCACGACCATCCATAACGACTGAGTGTTTTTCCGCCATCTTTCGTTGCAATTCTACCAGGGCTAGACGAATGGCTTTATAAGATGCAATGTAGGAGACTTGTGAAGAAACATGGGGTTCCCTTATTTCATTAGAAACGTCTTGATCGTTTAAAAATATTTCTCCCGTTGGCTTTAGTTCAATATGAACATCCGGTATACATGCTTCAGATTCAGCTTGGTTTTCAGGATTGATGCCTTGATTAATCACGTAGAGTGTAAACGCTCGATACATAGCCCCAGTATCGATGTACGTAATATTTAACTGTTTAGCGACTCGTTTTGCAACGGTCGATTTCCCTGCAGCGGCAGGTCCATCAATTGCGATGATTAATTTCATACTACAGTCCTACCAAAGAAAAACAATCCGATCACAATCACGCCTAAAATCGCAAGTAAACTCCACAATATAACTTTTAATATAACGTCATGTTGATAAAAAAAATGTTCGATAGTATGCATAGGGCCAGACCAAATGGAGGGGGGATTCGAAGACCGCATTTTTTGAATGTGCGCTCGATATGATGCAAAACGTTGAACCCTTGTTTGTTTCATAAATAAACCTTTACTATTGTATCAATTTTTCCTCGAATTAATACTAAAAAGAATGAGAAAAAAACACCTAAGGATGAACATTTCTTTGTTATAATTAGTTTATGGAAAAGAAAAAACCATGTGTTGTTAAAGACCTTTGTATTGCATGCGGACTATGCAACGCCATGGTACCAACTGTTTTTGATTGGGATGATGATGGAAAAATGAAAGCCATTGTCGATGAAGTTCCCGAAGGACTTGAACAAGATGTCGACGATGCCAAAATTAGTTGTCCAACCGAAGCGATTACGGTTGACTAACATTCAATTTTTTAATAAATAAGTGAACCCGTTTATATATTATGAGTGTCGTTGCGATGATCAGCGTATTTTTTAACATATTAAAGGGTAAGTAAACAAACCACACCAACGACCAATAAGGGTCAACAACGTAAGGGTTGGTCTGTTGAATAAACCCAACAAAATTTTCAGCGCTACCAAAGTATAAATCTAAATATATATCCGTAACCCAATAAACATTAAGAAAACTTGTCGCAAGGAGTTGAAAGAAAAATCCAACAATAAATCCATACAGTGCGCCAACTTTTGTACGATTCGATTGGTAGATTAATGTAGCGGGTAAAATAAATGCAGCACTGTAAATTAAATCAGCAGTCTCACCAATTAAGCTTGTTGTAGAAAAAGGGATGGCAATAGCAAAACGAAAAAGTAGTGCAGATATGCTAGCAAAAGGTCCATAAATAAATCCAACTAAAAAAACAGGGATTTCAGAAAGATTAATTTCTAAAAAACTTGGAAAGAAAACAAAACCAGGTATTCTCACAAGATACAATAAATATGTAATCCCGGAAAACAAACCAATTAAGGACATTTTCCTCAACGTACGTTGATGTAGTTTCATATATTATTTTCCACTAATTTTGCGTACAAAATCAACTAATTCTTCTGAGGAATCAAAGGAGAATCGTATACTTTTTTTCGTAGTTGTGATGACAGACTGATATTGCTTTTCAAGTTGATGTTCGTCTAAAAGACTTACCACTTGTGGTTTATGCGTTTTGACTAATTGTTCAAATTCACGGACCGATAATTTTTCTTGAATGAGTTTCATGACCAAAGAATCAATTACATCATGATCGAGGCTTACAAGAATTTTGGCATGACCGTATGTAATGGTTTGAGCATTAATGAGCTTCCGAGTAAAGATCGGTAACTTGAGCAAGCGTAATATATTGGAAACTTGCGAACGAGAATAATGCATGATTTTTGCCAATTCCACTTGACGATATTGAAAATCATCAATTAACACTTGGCAAACTAGCGCAATTGCAATTGTGTTTTGTACTGCTTCTTCTCGTAGGGACGCTAAAAGAACTAACAACATTTCTTCTTCGTTCATTCGCGTAACAACGACCGGTACTTTTTTAAACTTTAATACTTTAGACGCGTACCAAACTTTCCGACCTAAAATTATTTGATATTGTCCGTTAAATTCACGTAATACAAGAGGGGAAACAATCCCTCGATGACTAAGTTGTTCTAAGATATCTCGTAATTGATCATTGCGAATCGTGACCTCTTTTAATACAGGAATATCTTGAATCAAATTCGGTTCGATTTCGTATTTTTGTAATGCTTTAAATTGTTGTTCAAGTTTGCTAACAACATCACGGGAACTATACTTTTCGATTAAGGTAGACAATCGTTCTTTCATTAACTTTTTACGCGTTGCCATGGTCGAGAACCTCCTTAGCGAGTTGCAAATAGGCTTCTGCTCCAGATGAGGATGGCCGATAAAGTGAAACAGGTAGTCCCCGTGCACTTGCTTCTGCAAGTGAAATATTTCGTGGAATTTGTGTGTAGAATGTGTTTTCTTTAAATAAACCGCGAATCTCGCTGGATACTTCCGTTCCCAGACGAGTGCGCGAATCATACATGGTTAACAAGAACCCTTCAATTTTTAAGCTTTTATTCATATCTTTTTGAACATGATTAATCGTTGCTAAAACTTGAGCAACTGCTTCCATAGCAAAATATTCACATTGAACGGGAATAATAACAGAGTCACATGTGGTTAGTGCGGTCATCGATAAATATCCTAAAGATGGAGGGCAGTCGATTAAGATGTAATCGTATTTTGCCTTGACAGGTTCTAAGACATTTTTTAATTGATAAAATGCATCCTCACCTAAGTTGATTAGATTGCTTTCAATATTAGCAAGTTGTAATGAAGACGGTAAAATCGACATCGATTTCATCGCAGTGTAACGAATAATTTTTTCAATAGGAAGACTTTGAAGTAAAACATCGACAATACTATGTTTTAGACTCGCCACATCTACCCCTACCCCTCTTGAGGCATTCCCTTGAGGATCAAAATCCACCAACAAAACTTTCTTCCCTAACGAACTCAATGCACCTGCTAAGGAAATTGATGTCGTTGTTTTTCCAACACCACCTTTTTGATTGGCAATTGCAATTACTTTTCCCATAATAAATTTATTATAAAGGGTAATGTTTAATCTGTGAAAACATTCTTGGATATTGTTGTGGTGTTGAATGAATTTTACGAATGATGACTAACGAACGTTTGGCTTGATCGGTGGGTAACTGTTGATATTCAATGCTTTCAACGTTACCACCCAAGCATTGCAGTGCATGACTTGATAGCAATACCTCTTCTTCTACTTTTTCGCCTTTATACGCAAGAAAATAACCACCAACCTTAAGAAATGGCAAACATAATTCTAATAAAATGGGTAATGATGCTACAGCGCGTGAAACAACCCCATCATAATGTTCACGGGACGTTAGAATAAAAGATTCAGCTCGGTTGACAACCACATCAAAGGAAAGTTGAAGATCTTGACGGATCTTTTTCAAAAAAGTTGCTTTTTTTCCAATTGGTTCTAATAACGTCCATTGAGAATGAGGAAATTGTAATAATAATGGGATACCAGGAAACCCTGCTCCAGATCCAACGTCTAACCAAGTCCCTTTTACAAGATTGGCCAATGTAGGAAAAAGCAACGAATCAAGTATACCTTTTTCAAAAATCATTGGAGCATCGCGGTGCGCAGTTAGATTTGTGTGTTGATTATACGATAAAAGGGCTTGGACGTATTCCTCAAATAATTGGGCTGTTTTTTCGGAGATTTCAAATGGAAAAAAAGAGATGAGCTTTTCAAGATTGGCTTGCATAATTTTGTTTTTTCAGTTGCATCACAAGCATCGCTACATCGGAAGGATTAACGCCTGAAATTCGGGAAGCTTGGCCAATGGTCAAAGGCCGAATTTGACTTAATTTTTGCCTTGCTTCCATGGCAAGTCCCGATAACGATTCATAAACAAGAGTGGAAGGAATTAAGACATGTTCAAAACGCGCAAAGTCTTGTGCTTTTTTTTGTTCTTTTTCAATATATCCTTCAAACTTAACTTCTACTTCAAGTTGATAAAGAGCATCCAAAAAAGGTTCAAATGGTATTAACTCTGGTAAAAAAGCAACTAATTCAGCCAAGGATATATTGGGTCTCTTTAATAACTCAAACCCTGTAATCCCACCATGGAGCAGTCCATGACCTTTCTTCGCTACAAAGTCTTGGATCGATGTAGAAGGCTTAATTCGAGTGGATTTTACTATATGGTAAACTTCCTTCATTCGTAGTGTATGCTCTTGAAAAGCTTGAAATTGTTGATTGCCCACTAAACCAACATCACGTCCGATTTGAGTTAATCGTGTTTCAGCATTGTCATGCCGCAATAAAAGTCGGTATTCGGCCCGAGAGGATAATAAGCGGTAAGGTTCTTGTGTACCTTTTGTCACTAAATCATCAATCATCACACCAATGTAGGCTTGGTCTCTTCGTAAAATAAGGGGATCTTGCTTCCGCAACTTTAAGACGGCATTAATTCCTGCTATGATTCCTGCTCCACTTGCTTCCTCATAACCGGAAGTTCCAATAATTTGTCCAGCACAAAATAAACCTGGCCAACGTTTCAGTTCAAGGGAAGGTGTTAATTGGGTTGGTACGATTGCATCGTACTCAATCGCGTAAGCATATTTTAAAAATTCAGCTTGTTCTAAACCAGGCAAGGAGTGAACCATTTTTTCTTGTATATCAATTGGCATTGAAGTAGAAAACCCTTGTAAATACATCGAATCAGATTCACTTGATTCGGGTTCAATGAATAATTGATGCCGTTCTTTATCCGAAAATCGAACAATTTTATCTTCTATCGAAGGACAATAACGAGGGCCTGTTCCACGAATAAGACCACCAAACATGCTACTTTCATTTAAATTTTCTCGAATAATATCATGGGTTTGCGGTTGTGTATGAAGTAAATAACAAACCACTTGTTCCTCAAATGATTTAATCGATTGCGTACGAGAAGAAAATTTTAGATTTCCTTGAGTCGCATATTGGGGTTCCATCTTTGAGTAGTCTATAGAATCCCGTTTTAAACGAGGAGGGGTTCCTGTTTTTAATCGAAAAAGTTCAATGCCCATTTTCGCTAAATTCGGCGATAATCCTTTTGAAGGGGATTCTCCATCTGGACCAGCTGATTTTTTGGATTTTCCTTGAAGAACTTCCGCTTCCATATACGTTCCAGTTGTTAAAATAACCGATGTCGCTTCAATGATTTCACCATTAACGAGTTGAACACCAAAAACGTGGTGATCATCACGAAGTAAGTCCAACACCATAGCTTCAAGAATTGTTAAATGGTCTGTTTGGTTTGCTAAATTTTGGATGAAACGTGGATACGTTAATTTGTCGACTTGAGCCCGTAAACACTGAACACCTGGACCTTTTCCTGTGTTAAGCATTTTCATTTGTAACGTTTCTGCATCTGCTGCAAACCCCATGACACCCCCAAGTGCGTCAATTTCTCGGACGACAATCCCTTTTGCACTCCCACCTATGGAAGGATTGCATGGCATATTGCCCATCATTTTTTTGTTAAGCGTGATTAAAAGCGTTTCTGCCCCCATATGTGCAGAGGCAAAAGCGGCTTCAATTCCGGCATGGCCACCGCCAACAACGATGACATCATAACGACGCGACGCCATATTTTATCCGACACTACCTTCCATTTCGAGTTTAATGAGATGGTTCAATTCAACGGCATATTCCATCGGAAGTTCGCGTGAAAAGGGTTCAATAAATCCCATAATAATCATTTGGGTCGCATCCTCTTCACTTAAACCACGCGACATTAAATAAAACAATTGGTCTTCGGAAATTTTAGACACTGTGGCTTCATGTTCAATAAACGATTCGTTGTTGAGCACTTCATCCTTAGGTATGGTATCCGCTTTGGAAAATCCATCGAGAATTAACGTGTCACATTCCGTGTGGTTTTTCGAATTTAATGCTTCGGGGTGAATACGAACAGTCCCGCGATAATTACTTACCCCACCATTTCGTACGATCGTTTTAGAGACAATCGTGGACGATGTATCAGGCGCTAAATGAATCATACGAGCACCCGCATCTTGTTCTTGACCTTTGCCAGCGACAGCAATTGAAATGACCGTACCTTTTGCACCACGACCACCAAGAACAACCGCAGGATATTTCATGTTTTTCATCGAACCAATGTTTCCATCAATCCATTCCATTTGTCCACCTTCATGGACGTAAGCACGTTTGGTCACAAGATTTAATACATTGGGTGACCAGTTTTGAATCGTCGTGTATCGGCAACGGGCATTAGGTAAAACGATGATTTCGACGACTGCAGCATGTAAACTTTCAAACGAATAAATCGGCGCGGTACATCCTTCGACATAATTCACACTTGCCCCTTCATCGACAATGATTAATGTTCGTTCAAATTGGCCTGTTTTTTCGTTATTAATACGGAAATACGCTTGTAAGGGTTTATCGAGTTGAACATTTTTAGGAACGTAAATAAAGGAACCACCTGACCAAACTGCAGAGTTTAGTGCAGCGAATTTATTATCATTAGCAGGAATCACGGATCCAAAATATTTCTCAAACAATTCTGGAAATTGTTTCAACCCTTCATCGGTTGATAAAAAGACAATGCCTTTTTCTTCGACTTCTTTGAGCATGGAATGATAGACAACTTCCGATTCATATTGCGTGGTGACACCTGAGAGGTATTTTGCTTCCGCTTCAGGTATTCCTAATTTTTCAAACGTTTTCTTAATCGTTTCAGGAACTTTATCCCATGAGGTTTCTTCTTGCTGCGAAGGTTTGGTGTAATATGTGTATGTTTGAAAATCAATGAAATTCAAATCAGGCCCAAACGTTGGCATCTTTAGATTTTCGAAAGTTGTAAATGCTTCCAATCGTTTTTCTTCCATCCATTTTGGCTCTTTTTTAATGGAAGAAATTTCTTTAACGATCGATTCGTTAACCCCTTTTGCGGTTTTTAAAATAGAGACATCTTGATCATTAAATCCGTATCGATATTCGTCTAATGGAATGTTATCTTTATCCATGTTGTTTCTCCTTTAATAATTGTTCTGCACCCGTCCACGCTAATGTAGCACATTTAATGCGACTAGCTTGTTTATAAGTATACATAAAGACGACCGCTTCTCCTAAAAGAGACGCGTCATAAGGACGCTCATAGATCATATTTAAGTAAGCTTCAATGATTTGTTGAGCTTCAACGATTGTTTTCCCTACAAGTAATTCGGTCATGATAGAAGTTGAGGCCGTTGAAATTGTACACGCAACCCCTGAATACGCGACATCCAGAATCGTGTCTTTTTCCACATGAAGAAACACTTCAATATCATCAATGCATCCTGAGGTGTCCATACGAATGGAGCGAGCTAAAGGATGGTCAATAATTCGTTTATTACGAGGGTGTTCGTAATGATCCATAATAATTTGACGCATGACAAATGGGTTATCGAAAGAAGGCATCGAGAAAATCCATTCCTTTCTTTGTTGCTTCGATAAATGCATCGACTTCCACTTCTGTGTTGTAAAAATAGCATGACCATCGCAAAGTACCATCGGTTTGTAAATAATCAATGAGATTTCGTACACAATGTTGTCCGCTTCGAATGGCAATATGGTGAGCATTATAATGCGTTGCAGCATCTTGAGAAAAGACCCCTTCAAGATTGAACGTAATGATCCCTGCTTCAGCATTTGGATTGTAGATCTTCACAAATGGAATGGCCTGTAAACCTTTTATCGCTCGATTTCTTAAGACCATTTCTTGCTGGTGAATAAAATCAAATCCAATGGACATAAGATAATCGATGGCAGCACCAAGTCCAATGATTTCGGCAACAGGTTGCGTTCCTGCTTCAAATCGATGGGGAATTGGAGCAAATCGAATCGAAAAATCTTTCGCGTATTTAAGTGACATGCCACCACCCATGAGATAGGGATCCATTTTTTCGAGTAAATCATATTTTGCATATAACACACCAATACCCGTCGGACCACACATTTTATGACCAGAAAAGACTAAAAAATCGACATCAAGTTCCACCACATCGATTGGAAAATGTGGCGCGGATTGAGCAGCGTCAATCAAAACATAT
The DNA here is from genome assembly GCA_030831415.1 of Bacillota bacterium. Lineage (GTDB taxonomy): Bacteria > Bacillota_I > Bacilli_A > RFN20 > CAG-826 > UBA970. The sequence goes on from JAURLC010000078.1 coordinate 11,995, forward strand.
AAGCCATGTTGATGAGCAAAACTAACGATAGATTTTGAATCCGTTTTCGTTCCCAATACATTACTAACATCTGAAAATGCTAAAAATTTGGTTTTTAAAGACACATGATGTTTGAGAATATCAACCGTTAAACGTTGATTCATATCGAGTGAAACAATCTTCACTACAATTCCATACCGTTCTTGCAACGAATACCAAGGTAGTACATTTGCGGCGTGTTCAGACTCGGCAATAATAATTTCATCTCCACGTTGTAAATGTTTTCTTACAAATGCATCAGCAACTAAATTGATCCCCATCGTTGTACCTGAAGTAAACACAATTTCTTCAGGTTTAGCACTAAGAAACTTGGCTACTTTTGCCCTTGATGCTTCAACTGCCGTAGCAGCGCGATGAACAAGATCATATTCTCCTCTTCCTGGATTAGCAGGATAATCGAAATAGTATTCGTTCATTGCATTGATGACTTGAAGTGGTTTTAATGCTGTTGCAGCACTATCAAAATACACTAATTGATCATTAGCTTTTTTTTGAAGCAAAGGAAAATCTTGGCGAATGGTATCAATCGTCATTATGACACCGTTTCAATTAATGAAGATAACTCCGCTTTAAGTGATTCGTCGGTAAAATATTGAATAATTGGATTTAAGTAACCTAACGTGATGACACGTTTGGCTTCTTGTTTGGTTAATCCACGAGAACATAAATAAAATAAATGTTCATCATTGACCTTCCCGACAGTGGCAGCGTGCGAGGCTTCAACTTCATTTTCATCAATTTTTAAAATAGGATCTGCTCGACCAAAACATTTTGGGTCAAACACCATGATTTTAGCGTTCTGATGTGTTTTTGAATTTTTTGCTCCGTTAATAATATGGCCCGTTCCAGAGAATTGTAATGAACTTGATCCTTCGGTTACGCCAAAATTCGTCATGTTAGCATACGTATCTCTCTCAGTATGAAGGAAACTCACGGAATAATATTTACGATCATGATGCGAACTTAAGGCTGCAGTGCGCCATTCTAGGCGTGCTCCTCTTCCAAGCAATTCAGCATTAACAATCATTTTGCCTTTTCCTTGTGTAAAGTCTGCCAAGGAAGCGTCAATTTCTACACCTGTATTCATTACGATTTGCATCGTCAAATTTTTGTTTGGTTTCATCATGGCAACTTGGAAAGAACCTTGAGCGTATTCGGAGCATTCGATATGCAGCTCTTTATCGGCATCCGCGTTGAGTAACAATAAATCAAAACGTGCCTCAGGAGCGATAACCAAATGAACTTCCTTTTGTGAGGTTTCACTCAAATCAATTAACACAACTTTTTGTGTTCCATCATTGGGAATATGAAAAACATTTTGATTTGGTTTTAAGGCAATTCGACTCATTTTTTAACCGCCTCATTGGTCGCACAAACACCGATAGATACCGTGTTCATCGCAACTGTTTTTTCACCCTTTTGTGGTTTTGTGATTCGAATGCCATATTCCTTGGTCAACCATTCATATCCCGATCCATCAATCTTGGTAATGACTTCAGGTCCACCTTGTAGGGCTACTTGACCATTGATCATGACCACTACTCGCGTGGGTTGAATCATTTGAAATAAGCGGGCATAGTGGGAAATAATAAGAAAACTCATCGATGTATTGGCTTGTAATCCTTTAATTGCGTCTGCAACTGCTTGTAATGCATCTACATCTAACCCTGAATCAATTTCATCAAGCATGGCGATGTTTGGTTTTAATAACAACATTTGAAGAATTTCATTCCGCTTTCGTTCACCACCAGAAAACCCTTCATTTAAATGACGGTGGGTCAAGTCGAGCGGAATTTTCATTTGTTTTGATGATTGTTCTAACTGACGGTAAAGTTCAACCAACGTAATGGGTTTTTCTCGGCGAACATTCATTGCTGCCTTTAAAAAGTCTGAATTGATCACACCAGGAACTTCTGAAGGATGTTGCATCCCAAGGAAAAGTCCAGCTTTGGAACGTTCATCGACTTCCATTTCTAAAACATTTTGTCCATCTAATGAAATCGATCCTGAAGTAATTTCATACTTGGGATGACCCATGATTGCAGCAAGAAGGGTTGATTTACCATGACCATTAGGACCTAACAATGCGACGGTTTCCTTATCTTCAATGGTTAAATTGACTCCCTTTAATATTTCCACATCGAGGTCCTTGACCTTAACATATAAATCCTTAATAACTAATTTAGACATACATTTCCTCCAGTCTCCTATTGTAATCTAATCACAACACTCACTCAAACATTATGTTATAGTAATTTTGCTGTTATTTTATCGCCCCAATTGTTGAGTCTTCACATCAACTTATTTTTATATCGTATTCGGTAAATAAATGTTGAAGTTCACAAGGTAAAATAATAAAATAACTATGCTTTTGTTTTGAGGAGGATTCTAAAGAAATGAATCGAACGAAACTTACGATTGGTACACTCGCGCTTATTTCCTTAGTTTCATTATCAGCGTGTTCGAACCCTGTCACAGAAAATACTGATGGCTTAGTGGTGACGATTACAGGCGAAAATGGTGAAACGTTTGGTTATAGTGCCGATGATTTATTTGGCCAATATCGTGGCAACCAAACAGGTGTTGCTAAATTTGTCGAAGCGATTACGGAAGTTGTCATCCGTAACGAAATTAACCAAGAAGATCCAGCGACTACTGCACTTCGTAATGAAATATTAGGAAAAGCAGAAAATCGGGTCGATGGTGTGAAGGAACAAGCACGTTCTAATGCGGATGCAAACAACACCAATTACAACGATGAACTTGATACGTTACTTTCGAGTTACGACGTTGAAGACCTCGAAGAATTAAAAGACTACTTTGCCTATCAACTCATGCAAGAAGAAGTCGAAGATCGTTTTTACGAAAATAACAAAGAAGGATTTTTAGTTGGAGATGACTTTGGTCCTGGTTACTTAGAAGAACGTTTACCTTATCATGTCAAACACATCCTTGTTAAGGTTTCAGCTTCAGGTGGTGATCTTTATAACGGTCGCATTACGAGTGCTGAAGCTCGAAAACTTTATTCGGTTGGTCGTCGTTTAGCCAATCAATTCAACGGTGAAACGTTTGGTGAAATTGCACGTGAAATGTCCGAAGATACTGGTTCTGCTGCAAACTTTGGTGACTTAGGCATTATGTCAAAGGCGACAAGTTTCGTGAATGAATTTAAATTAGGGCTCTATGCTTTCGATGCAGTGTTTAACGCTGATGAAGAAGTTTCTTCTAATGCTTACAAATTAGAAGTTCCTGAAGAAGCCGTAAATTTCTTTGATGAATTAGACATCGGCGTCATCCCTTTCTATGCTTTTGAAGAATTAAATCGTTTTGCAGATATTACTAAAGATGAAAATGGTGATCCTGTTAATAACAACGATCCTCTCTACTATCCACGTAACATCCTATTTAATAAGTTTTTCAACCGACACAATGTTTCGGTCATTTCTCCTGAAGGTCTTGAAGCTGACTATGACTTACCTGGTTTTAACGAAGTTGATGAATTAGGTGGTGAAACGGTCTTAACCGATGAAGAAGGACGTGTGATTCTTGCAGTTCGTGCAGGAACAGGTTCGGGTGAAGGTGGTTATCAAGGTATCCACTTTATCGTCGTCGAACGGTCTGCCTTAATCGATACGATTAACGGTGTATCCTTAGAAGATTATTACACCACAGAAATTCCTGGTACTACGAACTATCCAAAGGATTCAGAAACGGGTGAAGATTTGGTTACCTTTGTCAATTACAAAGTGACCACCACTGCCAACTATAAAGAACGTGCTGAAACGGTAAACAGCGAAATTCGTAACTTTGACGCACACTTTAATTTCCGCATGTTAGAATCGCTTATTGCGAACCAAGAAGTTGAATTTGTCGATGGTGACCTAGAAACAGCTGTATTAAACTATATGCGTGTGACACGTGAAAGTGCACAATTTGATAATGATTTACAAGCGGAAAATAATTGGAATTCATTCATTGAATTCTTAAATTATCAAGAATTCCAACGTTCACGTCTTGTTGATGAAGATTGTGCGTATGCCTACTTAACCAACGCTGAAGGGTTATTCGATCAAGGAGGACTTTGCTATGTCGCTCAATAAAACACTCAAAACATTAAGTGTTGCGTTAACGGGTGCATTCCTTGTTGGATGTACGACGATTACCGTTACCCCAACAGACAATGATGAAAACATTTTAACGAATCTTGTATCCGATTTAGAAAAAAATGTTGTCTCTGTTGTCTATGATTCGATTCGTGACCAAGGTACTATCAATCAAAAAACACTCGAGGATGTTCTTTTCTTGATTGCTGAAGATCGTTTCGGTGAATACGAAACCTTACAAGCCTCAACTGACGAGGCTGACGTCATCTTTGTTGAAAAAGTTCAACGTCGTATTAACGAACGTATGTACGATTTGATTTCTTCTGGTCAATTTGAAACGCGTAATCAATTCTCCGAACGCCGTTTTGCTTACTCGATTGAAAAACAATTGTATGAATTAAACCGTAGTGAAAATGATCCATGGGTGGAAGACTTCGTGTTCCCTCCCAAAAATCAAGAAGCTATTTCTTCAGGCGAAATTCTTGAAGAAGCTATTCACCTTGAATACTACGAACCTTACATTTTAGGAAGTGTCCTTCCACGTATTTATCGCGAATTACTCGTCGAAGAATACTTAATTAGCGAAGACTATGCTTCCTTAGGACGTACGTATGCTCGTAAAGTGAACTACATTGGATTAAAAGTTTCATCAGAAAATCCAGAATCTGTTAAATATTTAATGGATACCTTTATTGATGATTTTGTCCTTGATTCGGACGCTGCACCTGTCGCTGACTTAGAACTTCTTGCTCGCGCTTGGAGAGGGATCGATGCAAATGGGGAAATTTTCTCCGAAGGTTCTGACGAATATGTCTTACTCGAAAATGCGGGATTACTCGACTTTGGTGGCGATGGTGAATACGACGAAGGTGACACCTACAAAACCTTATATGGTGAAATTTTAAAACGTTATGAACGTATAAAAGAAAATCCACGCTTAACGGATAAAGCTGTCGAAGATGAATTCACCGGAAATGGTCAATATACACCTGAAGTTGGTTTAGAACTTAAACGTCGTGAATTGTTCAAACGCGATTTTACCACCGATGGTTGGTCCATTAAAAATGGTGGGTTAGGATCCTTACCTTCGTCGATTCGTGACCGTGTTTACAACATTGGTGTTGCCAATGCCATCGATCGCGTTGATGATGAATTCGATGATGTTGAAAACCCTGAAACCTCTGACTTCTTACGTAAGATTAATGGGGTTAGTTACTTAATTCCTCAAAGTTCCCAACAAAACGATGCTCGTAACTTCCTTCTTTATGATGCGAGCAGCCAAACTTACTTTGTGGTTCAATTATTAGAAGCGGTCAACACGACAAAAATGAACGCTTCGGAAACGTCTACCACCAACTACGATGCCTTAACAGGTGACAGTGAAAAACGTTTAGCAATCGCTAGCGAAATTGCCAAAATTCTTGGTGTTCGTGAAGCCAACAACAACGCATCGACTTTACACTGGTTACGTTTAGCAGACATTAAATTCCACGATCAAGATATTTATGATTTCTTTGTTGAACGATATCCTGATCTTTATGGAGAAGATGCTTAGTCAATCTACGCTTTTTTAAAAAAAAGTTTACAATAAAGGAGAGGTTATCCTCTCCTTTTCTCTTCTTTGGAGGTTGTAAGAATGTGTGTATTTTGTCAAATTATCGAAGGAAAAATCCCTTCTGTAAAAGTATATGAAGATGATGCAGTTATCGCATTTTTAGATATTGCTCAAACGACAAAAGGTCATACACTTGTCGTGCCTAAAAAACATTATGATTATTTTTTAAAAACACCCAAAACAATTATGCATCGTGTGATGGATGTTGCCCAACGTATTGGACAAGCTCAACTACTTTCATTACACGCAAAAGGTGTGAATGTTTTAACCAATAATTTATCTCCAGCAGGTCAAACGGTATTCCACTTCCATGTTCATGTTATCCCTCGTTATGATGAAGCCGATAAACTTCGTTTAGAAATGATTGAAAACGATGCACGACATGAATTAAATCTACCTGCGATTGCCAAACAACTTCAACAAAAATTTAAATAATTATTTCTTTTTATAAAAGGATCGATCATCAAAAGTAAATAATCGAGGAGTAAACGAATCCGGTTCAATTTGATTTAATGCTTTATCAATCATCGTCATTTTTGCATCAAAATCATCGACCATGTGAACAAGTAACGCTTCTTTAGTCATTGGAGGAACGGCGGATCCAAATTCGGGTTTACCATGATGCGATAAAATAATGTGCTGTAAAAGCATCGCTTTTTCCCGAGGTAGATTTAGTTGTTCTCCTGTTGAAAACACTTCTGCGGCCATCCATTGAATATGCCCAATAAGCTTACCTTCTTTGGTATATTTAGCAACGATAGGGGAAGAAAATTCAACCGTTTTTCCTAAATCATGTAATAAAATTCCAGAAATGACTAAATCGCGATCAAATGGTGGATAGGTTTGAATAAAAAATTCAGCTATCTTTACCATTGATAAGGTGTGATAAATAAGCCCTGAAGTAAATTCATGATGATTACGAACGGCAGCTGGATACACAATGAATTTATCATAATATTTATCGATAAGTGTTTGAACGAGTTGACGATAATCGTTATCTTCTAACGACTGAATGGTTTGTTTTAATGTGGCTTCCATGTCCTCTAATGGTAGTGGAGCAGATAAGGTAAAATCAGATAACGTCACGGTTTCAGGGTTGAGTTTTTTAATGGACTCAATCTTCATTTGTAAATTCCCGCGATAAGCGATCACATCGCCTTGGACTTGATAAAAAGAAGCAGGTTCCACTAACGATTCAATGGAAGGAGAAACATCCCAATATTTTGCTTCAATCGTTCCGGATTTATCTTGAAAAGATAACGTTAAATACGGTTGACCGGCATTCGTTAATCCTTTTGAAACTTGGGTTAATAATAATGGACTCGTAAACGACTGGCCTTCTTTAAAATCTTTAATCATTGTTTTGTTCTTCTCCTAACCACCGTAGTATCTTATGGATAGTATATCCTTTTGAACGCATATAAGATAATAGACGTTGGTGTAATTCTCTTCCTTTGTATTTTTTACTATAACGACTTTTCGCAATCTCAAACAGCTTTTTTCCGTGAAGATCAACAGCTTCATCTTCTTGAAATACGATTCCATCCAAGAGGGGGGAAATCACACTTTGATCAAATCCTTTGGTTAATAAATAACTATAAATATGTTGCTTTCGTTCTTGAATAGGTAAATGTTGGTTCTTTTTCAACAGCATCGGTACGTATTGTGTAGCTTTTTCTTTCTCAAGGTGAGGTTTGACGAGCTGGTTAACTAGTTCGCTTGCAAAACCTTTTTCTTCAAGCTTACGTTTCATTGCTTTATAACCCAACTGTTTTTCGTGATAATATTCAACCCATTCTGCTAATAATGATGCATCATCGATCAGTCCATATCCTTTATATTCAGAGATGAGTTGTTCGATTTGGAAGCGTTGGGCTTTTCGAGTGTATAGCTTCTGACGAATCATCTTTTCTGAATATCGACCTCGTGCAAACATATGTTGCAAATAAAGATGAAAAGGATCTAATGATTCCGCTTCTTTTAACGTTGTAAATTCTTTGGAAGATAAGGTTTTCCCTTGGTATAAATAAAATTGACTATACCCTCTTTCCGACAATTGAACGGTTGAACCATCCTCGAATTGAATCGAAATTATTTTCTTTCCGTAAGATAACTTAACGATGGTTTTACCAGTATTGTCGGAGGGCACGTATGTATACCTTTTTTAACTTTTCATAAAATGTATCTAATGAATAGTAGTCCACTGCTGTGATCGCTTGGCGAATAATCATCTTTTTTTGTTCATCAGTTAAAGCAAAAATAGTTGTTAACATGGAAGGAATATCATCCCATCGATCGACAAAAAATCCAGTTTTTTGATGCGTAATTAACGAAGCTAAATTTTCATCAAATCGGCATAAAACGAGCGTTGAACTGGCCATGGCTTCCATAAAGGTAAGGCCTTGTGTCTCCGTAACCGATGCAGATACAAAGACATCCGCTAAATGATAAAAATACGGGACATCGTCAATGGGAACTTTTCCGATAAACGTCACGTGAGATTGAATGTTTAATTCATGCATCAAACTCTCTAAATGAGAACGTTCTGGCCCATCTCCTGCGATGAGTAAACGGGTTGGTTGTTGAGGATTGTTCTTTAAAAATGCGTGGTAACCTCGTAATATGTCGTCTACACTTTTTTCTTTCGCTAATCGTCCTAGTGATAGAATAATTTTTTCACCCTCTTGAACGTAAGTCTTTTGAAGTTGACGCAGTTTATCCTTCTCAAGATTTTTGCTAACAAATCGCGAAAAATCAATACCAGTAGGCACAATATTAATATACCGATCTGCACCATAACTACGAATTTTTTCTTTGGTTTTGGTTGATGGGGCAATGAACTCTGTGCATTGTTGGGCTAATGACTTTGAAAAGGTTTTAACGACACGATTGACTAACCCCCGAAAGATGCCAGCATAATGCGTATAATCTTCGTACATCGTATGATACGTTAAGACGAGTGGACGATTTAAAACGACACTCATGATTTTTCCAAAAATACCAATACCCGCATCCGTGTGAATATGAATTAAATCCGGTTGCCACTTTTTAATAAGTGTATACGCCTTTGCACTAAAAAAAGAGGACATTCGATACCCATAAAGTTTTTTCAGTTCTAAACCGGGGATGCGAATGATTTGATCTTTTTCTTCAATGGAAGAGGAATAAGGATTCGTGGTAATTAATAAAACATCATGACCATGGTCTTTCATCACTTTGACATGATGATGAACACTTACGGATACACCGTTTATTTCAGGGGGATAAGTATCAGAAAAATACGCAATTCTCATCGTTATTTTTTTGACCTTCTCTCGATTTCTTTTGTGGAAAGCTCCCTACCTTTGCTATCGACTTTTCGCCGTTTGAATCCAAAAAAATCTCGAGCCATTTTCGATACGCGATGTTGTATGTTAACGGTTTTCATTTCACTCGTATTAATCATCATTTCGGAGGTTTGACGTCGAAACTCAATCGTTTCACGTTGGATATCCACAAATGATTTGGATTGAGGATCTAAGAAAGAATCCTTGCTTCCAAAGCGATAAACAACAAGTGCAATCGCCCCTAACACCAACATTAAATAAAACGTAACGCCTCGCCAAATAAGTTGAGGAGCGAGTGTTTGAGAATAACCCCCAAATAAACTAGAGAACAAATAAGAAAAGAAAAATTCAGAAAATCCAACGCCTCCAGGCAACGGAACAAAGGCGACAATCACTTGTAAATATGCAGACATAAATACACCATCAAATAAATTCGAATGTCCCAAATCTATCGTCGGAAATGCCATAGCAGAAACATAAGGAATCGCATTTGAAATAAACATGCGGGCAAAGAACATCACTAATAATACCCATGTAACGGCTTTGTTCGCTTGTAGTCGCTTTAATTCAATACGGAAGTTTTCAATTTGAACTTGAAGATTCTCTTTGATTCGGTCGGGATTTTTAATAATTTTTAATTTACCCAAGAGCGTTACAATCCCGTTGATTAACACCGTGTGAATAAAACGAGATTTTGCTAATAAAAGGATGCCAAAAATAATCAAAAAGTTAATGCCAAAACCGATTAACGATAATGAGATGATGGGGATATTAATGGTTCCAATCGTAACATTTTCGACTTGGGATGCAAATTGATTAAACCGAAAGAGGATCGCAAGAACCCCAAAAAATACTTGGGCAATTTGATACAAAAGAAAGTGCATCACTAAAATAGATGCTGCATTGGCAAGATCAATTCCTTGCTTTTTGAATGTGTAAGCTTGGGCAAATTGACCACCGGAGCTCGAAGGAGTGATATGGGAGAAAAAGATACCAATGAAAAAGTTCCCGATACCTTTTCGTAAATTGTATCGCGTCGTATATAACCTTGCCAAAATAAATAAAATGGTACTCTCAATTAACACCACGCCACCCATCATGACTAAGATAATCGCAATGACCCATCCATTCGCTTGTGAAAAAGCTTCGATCACTGCTGAAAGGTTATTGTCTGTAAATAAAGTAAACAACGTAAAACCAATGGCAACGATAAAAATAATCGAAAGATTAATCAAATACTTACGATTTTTTTTATTTTTTTTAGAGTTTTGATTTTCTTCCGATATTTGTCCGAGTTCCATATCGCAAACGTATTATACCACATTCTATTTTCGATACCTTTTTGAGTTGAATTCATCGATTGTTTTTTACCACTTCACTGAAACAAAGCGTATAATATCTTTTAGTCGTTTGCATTATGAAATATCTTAAACTTTTATATCGTTTTACTGAAGGGCATCGCGCTCGTTACTTACTCTCATTCGTAATCCTTTTTTTTGCGCTACTTTTCTTACTCTTATCTACCTTTATGACCAAAGTATTAGTCGATACATTATTGGTGGTTCCCCCATCGGGTCCTGTCGATACTTTTTTAACGAATTTATTTGGTGGCCAAGCGTTCTTACGTGACAATTTATGGTTATTTACGGTCATAGTTATTGGTTTGGGTGTGTCTCGAGCCTTGATGTTTTTTTCACGTCTCATCATTCGTGGGCTAATGGATGTTGACTTAGGTAAAAAAATCCAGCTGGAACTTTTTTATCATATTGAACGATTGCCTTACAGTTATATAAAGAAAAATAAATCAGGTGATTTAATTCAAACATGTACGCGTGATTTAGATATTGTACGTCGATTTCTAGTACGTCAAATTAACTCCATCATCTATACGATTTTCCTCACTTCTATTGCATTTGCGTTACTCTTAACGGTTTCATGGCAAATTGCTGTCTCAAGTACGATCGTCCTTCCATTTATGTTTCTTTACTCCTACTTTCTTATTAAGCGCGTACGAAAATTATTTCGCGTTACCGAAGATAGCGATGGGTTAGTCTCCGCAAAAATCGAAGAGACGTTATCGGGGATTCGCCTCGTAAAAGCGTACAATAATGAACCATACGAAATTAAAGATTTTGATGACCATTTATTTGATTATCGCAAGAAATTTATTCGTTGGAGGCTTGTATCGAGTTTCTTTTTCTCCTCTACGGATATTTTAGTCTTTGGCCAAATTGCACTCACCACTGCTTTTGGACTTTATTTAACCGTCATCGGAACCATTACAACGGGGTCGTTAGTCGTCGCTCTTCAATTTGTTTCCATGGTGGTTTGGCCGGTAAGAGATGTCGCGATGACGCTATCCAATCTCGCCCAAGCGATGGCCTCAATTGATCGTTTAAATTTGATTTTAAATCAACCTTTAGAAGAGATTGAAGCCGGTGAGAGACCTGAGGTAAAAGGAGCGATTTCCTTTGAAAATATGTCGTTTCATTATGATGATAGTGATGAAGTCTTTATTAAAAATTTCTCATTGGAAATTAAACCTGGAGAAACCGTTGCCATCATGGGGAAAACCGGATCAGGAAAATCGACATTATCTCACTTATTAACGAGACTTTATGATTACACATCTGGATCCATCAAGGTTGATGGTGTCGAATTAAAAACGATTGCCAAAGAACACATTCGTCGTCAAATTGCGACCGTTCTCCAAGAACCG
>JAURLC010000079.1 GCA_030831415.1 Bacillota bacterium
AATTTAATTCCTTTTCAAGACCCAACTTTGTTATGGATTAACTCTGGTGTGGCTGCAATTAAAAAATATTTTGATGGGAGTGAAATTCCAACCCATCGTCGTCTAACGAATGCCCAAAAAAGTTTACGGACCAATGATATTGAACAAGTAGGCTATACCGCTCGTCACCACACCTTTTTTGAAATGTTAGGGAATTTTTCCATTGGAGATTATTTCCGTGATGAGGTGATTCCGTGGGCATGGGAACTCTTAACAAGTCCATCATGGTTTGGTCTTGATCCATCCAAACTCTACATGACCTATAGTCCTTCCGATGAAGCCAGTAAAAAGAAATGGCTTCAGTGTGGGGTTGCAGACGATCATCTCATTCCAATCGAAGGCAATTTTTGGGAAATTGGCGAAGGGCCGTGTGGACCGGATACTGAAATTTTCTTTGACCGAGGAGAGCACTTTGATCCTCAAAGGCTTGGCGTCGAATTATTAAAACAAGAAATCAATAATGATCGATATATCGAAATATGGAACATCGTGTTTTCTCAATACAATGCGGTGAGTGGGGTTAAGCGTAATCAATACAAAGAACTCCCTAGTAAAAACATTGATACGGGAGCTGGATTAGAACGGCTCGCGTGTGTGATGCAAGGCACAGAAACGAATTTTGAAACGGATTTATTTTATCCAATCATCAGCCATGTCAGTCAGTTAACATCGATTCCTTATCAAGGCGATCAGATGCGTGCTTATCGCGTGATTGCCGACCATATACGTACCTTAACCGTGACACTTGCCGATGGTGCTGTATTTTCTAACGAAGGACGAGGTTATGTCTTACGTCGCTATTACGTCGTGCCTTACGTTATGGTCGAAAACTAGGATTGTTAACACCTTTTCTTTCCTCTTTAGTCAAAACCGTAGGAACCATTCTTCAGGATGCTTATCCAAATGTTGTGTCACGCCAAGCGCTAATTGAAAAAATGATTCACCAAGAAGAATTAAAATTTATTTCCACGTTAACTCATGGTGAGGCGTTATTAAAATCGATGCTTGAATCACATGCTGTCCTGTCGGGTCAAGATGCATTTAAGTTATACGATACGTATGGATTTCCCATTGAACTTACCTTAGAAATCGCTCAAGAAAACGGGCAATCCGTCGATATGGATGGCTTTGAAAGCGCGATGAATGAACAAAAAGAACGCGCGCGTATGGCACGAAGTCATATCGATAGCATGGCCAAACAATCCCCTGCACTAATGGCATTTTCTACCCCTTCCACATTTGATTATGATGCCACGGTCTTAACGGGTAAAGTTATTGGTTTATTTGTGGATGGAGAAGCAGTCACCTTATTAGAAGAAGGTTGGGTTATCTTAGACCAAACACCGTTTTACGCTGAAAGTGGGGGTCAAGTTAGCGATTCAGGAACCCTTGTGAATTCCCAATGGGAAGCACGTGTGAGTCACGTGATTAAAGCGCCACAAAAGCAAGCCATGCATTATGTTCAATGTGATTATGGCACGATTCGACTAGGGGATGAGGTCACGGCAACGATTGACGCGAAACGACGTTACGCCATTCGTCAGCATCATTCAGCAGTTCATTTATTACAAGCATCGTTAAAACGACATATCGGTGATCATGTGTTACAACAAGGCTCATTTGTTGGACCTGATTATGCGCGTTTTGATTTTTCACAACCTGAAAAAATTACCCTTGAAAGGTTACGAATCATCGAAGCGGATGTTAATGACATGATTCAAGAAGCCAATGCATGCACGACCGATATTTTACCCATTGAAGAAGCAAAACAAACAGGTGCAACCGCTCCATTTGATGAAAAATATGGGGACATGGTTCGCATTGTTACTCTAGGACCACGTTCAAAAGAATTTTGTGGTGGTACGCACGTGAACAACACATCTCAAATTGGTTCCTTTGCGATTATGTCAGAAGAATCGATTGCTGCAGGTGTTCGCCGTATTCAAATCGTTGCAGGAAAAGCAGCCTATCAATGGATGAAACAAAAAGACTTATTGCTAGCATCGATTCAACAACAATTACAAGCGAGTTCTCCTGTGGAAATCCACGATCGACTCAAAGCACAACTACTTGAAAAAGAGGCTTTAAAAGCGCAACTCCAAGCTTTAGAAAAACAACAAGTCAAATCATTGGTTCAATCGTTAACGATCCACGCTGGTCCTATGCCGATGATTGTCCATCAATTTGAACGGGTTTCTCGTACGATGTTAAGTCAGGTCGTCGACGAACTTAAAGGTCACCATCCTGAATCGCTGATTGTCTTAAGTTCAAAAGATCATGATCAATACCCACTTGTGGTGTATATGCATCCTCGTTTTCAAACGCCTATGTTGAATGCAGGAATACTTATGAAAAAACTTGCGCAAGCGATGGGAGGCTCTGGTGGGGGCCGTCCAGATTTGGCTTTTGGTTCTGGTAAACAACCCGTGGATCTTTTTACGTGGTTAAAGGATGTTCTTTCCTAATGGAACGACCTTTTTTAGCCTTTGATTTAGGTAAAAAAAGAATTGGTGTCGCGCTTGTCAATCGAACATCCATCATTACCCCGCTACCCACATTATGGGTATCAGGACCGTTTGAACCTTTTTGGAAAAAACATCTTTTGCGATTACTCGATACCTACTTACCCAAAGGACTCTTAGTTGGATTACCCCTTCAACCCAATGGTGAACCTTCCGAACAAACACGGTGGGTTGAGCACATCATTGCAAGCATGCGTGAATGGACCATGCTTCCTCTTGATACGATCAATGAGCTTCTCACATCGGTGGAAGCCCATGAACGCCTTCATGAACTTGGCCTTCCCCAAAAGAAACATAAATTATATGTCGATTCTGTTGCTGCCATGATTCTTGCCGAGTCATATCTTCACAAACTAAAAGCATAGTATTTTCGCTGAATCCTTGCTAAAATAGACAAGCACGTAAAGGAGTCCACTCATGGAAGACAAAATTCAATTAACCCGCGAAGGGTATGACAAACTGAATGCTGAATTACGTAATCTTATTGACGTTATACGTCCTGAGGTTATCGAACAACTCGCCTATGCACGTAGCTTAGGTGACTTATCAGAAAACGCGGATTATGATGCTGCTAAGGCGCGCCAAGCGGATGTCGAACAACGCATTCAACAACTTGAAGATATATTAGCGAGTGCAACGATTATTGAAGAAGTGAATACGAGTTCCAAAATTGTGAGTTTTGGTCGTACCGTGACGGTAAAGAACTTAACAACCAATAAAGAATACGTCTTTAAAATCGTAGGAACGCATGAAACAAATCCTTCCGAAGGAACGATTTCCAATGCGTCCCCGTTAGGGGAAGCCATCCTTGGAGCAAAGGTCAATGACAAAGTGAATGTCAAAGCCCCCAAAGCTTACCAAGTTCAAGTATTAAAAGTCGAATAATTGCTTTTCACGGATAAAATCCTCTACCCTCCCCCTATTCATAGTTGGAGGGTTTTTTATGTTTAAAGTGATCTTAGGTGTGTTGTTTTTTACGATTATCTCATTAGTAGTTTTTGTTAATCTTGATCCCAATATTACCCAATCGATTACCTCGGGTTCACTCGCGACCGGGTATGCTTCGATTAGTTTATCTGGCGAAGTGTTAAAGCCTGGTACGTATTTAATCGATGAACAAAGTGAGTTAAAGGAAGCAATTGCGTTAGCAGGAGGTTTAACCGCCAACGCAGATGAATTAGCGTTTAACGAATCTTTAAGTTTACAGATGGGCATGTCGATTTACATTGCGCCAAAATTTGATCCAAGTGATGTATGTCAACAAGAGCCTTTATCAAAAGTTGGGTTAAATACAGCAGAGGCAACCCAATTAATGCAATTATCGAACATTGGTCAGAGTTTAGCGAATGAAATTATTCGTTATCGAGATCAAGAAGGTAGCTTTACCTATCTTGAACAAATTATGAATATTTCTGGCATAGGAAACGCAACATTTGTTCGTATTCGTAACTATATTACGCTCATGTAATGGATATCATTTATTGGATTAGTTGGGCATGGATACTCGATAGTTTTTTACGAGGTTATGTTCTCTTTTTTGCACCGGTTGTTGGCTTTTTTTATATCCTTTTGAATCGTTATTGGAAACCCAAAACACCATGGTGGATTGGAATTGGGATTATTTTACTTTCCTTAGTTTATCCGCATTTTGATCACGCAAATCGAGGATATGTTGAACATGCAACTTCTACCTATATAATCGTTCGTTATCATCAAATCCGTTACTATATGGAACAATCTAATCCCTCATACCTAGAGATTGGTGATCAGTTTGTATGCGACGATAATCCTTCGTTTGAATCTTTGAAAATGACGACCGTGGAAGGGAGATTTGATTTTTCTGCTTACTTAAAGGTAAGAATGGTGCATCAATCGTTGTCATGCACGTTTCAAGTCGTCCACCAAACATGGTTTCGTTTGCATTCATGGAAACGTTCCTTGCTTCAACAATGGCCAGAAACGTATCGTTCTTTTATTGGACATTTGATGTTTCAAGAAAATTATGAACGTTCGTCTTTGTCCATCCTCTCGTTTTTTTCGATCAGTGGATTAGGATGGTGGACGGTTTTATGGTTTGTTGACAAAGCGACAAAACCATGGCTCAAGGTTCGGCATCAAAAAGTGTTATTAACGATCTTTTTATTGCCTCATTCGATGATCATGATTACTTCATTTAGTATCGTTCGTGTGAGTGGGTTTTATTTGCTTTCACTTTGGAGTCCACCGATGCTTCAACGTTGGTTAAAACGGTGGGGTGTCCTACTCTACTTTGTTTTGTTTCCATTCAGTTACTTACAGCAAGGATTCCATTTATATTTAGTATTTAAACTCTATTATGCGACGATTCATCCGTGGTTATCCTTGCAAAGAATTCCGATTCGAATAAGTGTGTATACAAGTTTTCTTTACGGAATCCAAGCGTTGTTTTTTCATCACATCCAATGGTTTCAGCCTTTGCTATATTCTCTTTGGCTCATGGTGTTTCCCCCACTTTGGTTATGGATAACGCTTGTGTGGGGACTTCCCATTTTTCATCCAGGCATCACCGTCATCCTTACCT
>JAURLC010000080.1 GCA_030831415.1 Bacillota bacterium
AAATTAAAAATGCCCTCGATCGAAACCAAACCGATCGTTTGTTAAAACTTGATCCAATGAAATGTGTGGAATGTGGGATATGTACCTACGTATGTCCTTCCAAAATTGAAGTAACGGAAGCTGTTCGTCAAGCAAAGTTACGGGTTCGTCTTGAATTAACCAAACAAGGATTGATTAAACCACGCGTATGAACTTTGTAACTTCCCCTGGTCCGTATTTACGCGACGCCAAAGCATCGAATGCGATGAAGATGCTGATTTATACGATTGCCTTAGGAGTCATTTGGATGACCTCGATGGTCTATTATGACGTGGTCATCGGTGTTGAGTATTCCCTTGCTATTTTCACGATTATGATGACGGCACAACTAACAACGCTTCTTGCTGATATGTTGGTTGCCGTACTACGCTATCAACCATCCAATGGCCGAATGTTACCGTTTGTTCTTGAACAAACCAAAAAGAATTATTCATATGTGACCGCTACGTTATTCGCGCTAATCATTCCTGTCGGCACACCCGCGTTTGTGGTGATTATGGGTAGTTTGTTTTCAACCTTAGTGGTCAAATATACGTTCGGTGGATTTGGGGCGAATATTTTTAATCCTGCTGCATTAGGACGAATTTTTGTCGGTCTAGCGTTTGGATCAACCCTACTCCCTTATTTACCCGGGGACTCTTCGTTAATGATTCCAACGTTAACCACAGGGGCGACGATTACAACAGCGTTAAATAATTCGGGTTGGCTTGTCGACTCGTTAAATGGATTTAATGTGACATTGAATCAATTATTGCTCGGTACTTATACAGGCGCCATTGGTGAAACGTTTTCGATTCTTATTCTGGTAATTGGGATTAGTTTATCGTTCTTTAAAGTCCATAATTGGCGTCCAACCATCTTTTTCTATGGAACGATTTTCTTCACAACCTTAGCAATGGGGTCTATGGCAGGCATTAATCCATGGATGTTTTCACTAATCTTTATGAGTTCAGGGTCGATTATTTTTGGTGGATCCTTTATGCTCACCGATCCCGTGACCTCCCCAACCTCTAATTTTGGCAAAGCACTCATTGGGATACTTGCTGGGATTTTTGTTGTGTTTATTCGCTTTCAATCCAATAATCCTGAAGGGGTTGCCTATGCGATTGTATTCGTCAACATGCTCTCACCCTTAATTGATAAATTTACAGTAGGATCAATTACCCAACACATGCAGCGTAAATGGGGAATTTTTGCTGGGCTTGTAGCATCATCCATGGTCTTTCATGGAGGGTTAGTGTATGCTGCCCAACCGAGTACGAGCTCTTCTCTACCGGACATTATTGAACCTTATCGTGTCTTGAATGGAACCGCGACTAGCCTTAATTGTTCTTTTGAAGATCCTGATTGTTTAGAAGCAGAAGAAGACACGATTGCAACGACGATTGATCTCAATGAGTATTATCAAATCACCAACATTGATGTTACAGGAAAAGTCGCGACGAATGGTTTTTGGAAAACGACGTGGAACGCGAATATTGATGACATCCTTGCCTCGTATCAAGCTTTGTCGATTGATAGAATTCAACAATTAGATACGCTTTCTGCCTTGCCTGATGACTTAGCGTTAATCGGGGCGACTAATTCTGCTGAACGGTTGATGGATGCTTTACTTGATGCGGTAAAAACGATTGACGTATATGAAGGATCGTTTACCTCCGATATCCCTGATGATCCAGAAGCGATCCTATATACGATGAACGTCAAGGTGTATGTAGAAAATGGCATGATTATGACATTTGACATTACCAATCCTGAAGATATCGCGACAAGTGCGTTTTATCGCAATAACTGGAATGAAGGATTTGAAGCACTCCTAGAAACCTATCGAGGGTACACCGTTGAAGATTTTCTAGCGTTAGAAGATTTCCCGTCGGACTTATCGATTCTTGGAGCAACCGTGAGTGCGGAAAGATTATTTTACGCGATTCAAGATGCCTTAGTAAACGGAGGTCAAGCATGAATAGTTCCTTGAAATCTTCTCTGTTTTTAGGGACACTTGCGTTGTCTGTCGTCCTTGTTTTATCAGGTGTATCATTTGTGGTGTCCCCCATCATTGAACAACGTCAAATTGACCAACAAAATAAAGCTTATTTAGATGTTTTAGGACTGGAATCAAGTGAAGGTTATTCGTTAACACCCTTAAATCCAATTTCAAATGAATTAACCGATAACGGAGTAGAAGAACTTATCTTATTAACCAATGACTCAAATACATTATTAGGGTCTGTGTACACCTTGATTGGTTCTGGTTGGAGTGGTGACATTCGTTTCAT
Source organism: Bacillota bacterium (assembly GCA_030831415.1). GTDB lineage: Bacteria > Bacillota_I > Bacilli_A > RFN20 > CAG-826 > UBA970. Next base: position 2,316 of record JAURLC010000080.1, read on the forward strand.
GATCGGTATGATGGAAACAGAATATTCGGGTATATCGATTCTTTCCCAATCCGAAACACGAGGTATAGGCGATGTTATGTTAGAGGCCTTTGAAAACGAAATCATCGGTCAATCCATTCAAGATATCGGTATTGTTTCTTCCGCAATTCAGGCGTATCTTTTACAAGAAAACTTATCTGCGACGTTTGCTTCCGTTACTCGTAACGGGGTTATAAACGCTATCGATATTGCTCGACTTGATTATTTAAGTCGCCGGAGTGAAGCATGAAGTCATCGTTAACATCCATGTTTACCAAAGCACTTTCTAACCAACATGCGTATTTAGTTATGTTAGGGATTTGTACGGCCTTAGCGACAACCTCTTCGTTATCGTTAGGTGTTGCAACAGGGTTTATTATTTTAATTTCGATGATGATGACAAACCCACTTATTTCCTTGCTTCAACGCTTTACTCAAGAGGATAATAAATTATTAGTTTATGTTCTAATTACGGGAGGTGTTGTATCGCTTGTCAGCCTCCTTACAGCATTTTTCTTCCCTTTTGTTCACGAACAAATGGGAATCTATCTTCCTCTCGTTGCCGTCAATTGTATTTTGTTAACGCGTTTAGAAGTTGTCGCAGCTCAAGAAAAACTAACGCCAAGCCTTGTCGATGCTTTCGGCACGGGATTGGCGTACTTAGGATTCTTGATTTTATTTAGTGGATTGCGGGAACTCATCGCATCTGGGCAAATTGGATGGATGACTTGGTTTTCTGGAGAAGAGATTTTCTCATTAAGACTTTGGGGTGAAGAGGTCGCGATGCCATTTTTTGATCAACCGATGGGAGCTTTTCTCTTACTCGGTCTTTATCTAGGCTTCAGTAATTTTATAAACTTGAAGCGAGGCAGACGATATGAATAGTTTGTTCACAATACTTATTGCTTCTATTTTCACCTCAAACATGGTCTTAACCCATTATTTGGGGTTATGTCCTTTTTATGGTGTTTCCAAAAAATGGGGTGGTGCTATCGGGTTATCCTTAGCGTCCTTAATTTTGTTGCCTTTGAGTATCCTTTTAACGTACGCATTAAACGTTCTTATTATTCAACCGTTACAAGTCGAATATTTATCCTTGGTTCTTTTGATGGTCTCAATTGTTTTACTCATTCAACTATTCACTACATTATCCGAAAAATTGATACCGACAATTCACGCTTTAGCCAGTCCTTATTATCCGTTGTTTAGTATGAATGCGTTAACCTTAGGGGTTGGTTTAACGGTGTTGGAGGCTAACTTTAGTTTCGTTGAAGTATTAGGTTATGCCTTGGGTGCTCCGCTTGGCTTTGCTATTGTCGTCCTTATCTTTGCCTCCATACGTGAACGAATTATCCTTCATGACCGTGTTCCTTTACCTTTCAAAGGATCCGCCATCGCCTTCATCATTACCTCGTTTATCGCGATGGCCTTTATGGCGTTTACTGGAATCTTATAAAGAAAAAACAACCTATTTTGTAGGTTGTTTTGGTTGATACGTAATAAAGGTTAAATTGTTTCGATTTGTTTTAAGAAGGCATCAACAGGTTGGTTGCCTAAGAGTTCTTTATCTTCATTAATGATGATTTTAGGGACACCGGATACTTTGTATTTCATCGATAAATCTTGGAACGTATTCGCTTCAATCATTTCAGCTTTGACAAGTGGGTTGAGCATAGCGAGGCGGTGCGCAGTTTGAACCGCTCCAGGGCAATGAGGGCAGCTTAACGTGACAAACACTTTGATATTGACAGGCTTATCAATTTTTTGAATACGAGCGAGAACATCGGCAGGATATTTAATTTCTAATCCTGACATTTCAATAAGAGCAGAAATAAACGAATTAATTTCATGACCGGCAGGAATACCGTTAAATTTAACGCCTTTATACGTTCCTTGTTGATCGAGTAAGACAAACGAAGGGACACGGTCGATACCATAATTGGAGGCTTCGTCGCTATCCTTTTTGATATCTTTCACGGTTAAGGTGATTTTGCTATTGGTTTCGGCAAATTCTGTTAAGAGTTGGGTCGTTTCCGCACATGTGTCACAACCTGCTTCATCGGTGAATAACACCACCGTGATGGGGTTGACCATTTGACGGAGAATATCCGTAATTTTTGTTTTCGTCTCGGCGTTGAAGAATTTTTCCATAAATAACCTCCTTTAGGTATGATGGATAAGATATTGTTGCACTGCAAGCACGGCTTTTGCACCATCAGCTACAGCGATGACAATTTGTTTAAAGGGTTGATTGGTTACATCCCCTGCGGCGAATAATCCTGGAAGACTCGTCATCATCATGTCATCGACGATAATTTCTTCCCGTTCGTTCACGTTGACTATGTCTTTAATTAAGGATGAGTTTGGAATCACGCCGATTTCGATAAATAAACCATCGGCAGGAATGGTACGTTTTTCTTTGGTGGTTTTATTTTCGACAAGAACTCCGGTCATGAGGCCGTTTTCCCCTTGTACTTCGAGTAATT
>JAURLC010000005.1 GCA_030831415.1 Bacillota bacterium
ATGGCGGTCGTACTTGTCGCGTGTGGTGGGGCAACAAGCTCAACCGATAGCACGCCAACAAGTGAACCCACCTCGGGAACAAGTCAACCGAGTGGTGAAATAGGTGATACCATCGTTTTTCGTTATAAACGATTAGATAATAATTACGAAAATTGGAACATGTGGATCTGGGCTTCTGGCTTTGATGGCATGCGCTATGATTTTGATCAAACCGATGATTACGGTAGTTTTCTTACAATTGATTTAGCCAATTATCCGGATACATATTTATTTGGGTTTATCGTTCGTAAATCGTTACCCAACGATGAATGGTCCGCTAAAGATACTTCGGCTGACCGTTTCATTAACATTTTAGAATGGGAACCCAATAGTGAAGGGGTATATAACGTTTACTTACTCACTGGAGACGCGAATATTTATACCGATACGAATGGAAGCATTTATAACGGTATTCGTAATGCTTACTTCTCCAACAAAACACGGGCAGTAATTTCCACCACTGCACCTGCCTACTTAATTGAGGTCCTTGCTGATGAAGATGTCATCGTCACGTACTCTTCGATTGACATCAACAACCAAGTGCAAGTTTTTGTCTCAATTCCTACCGATACGACAATCGATTATCGCAAGAGCTATCGCGTACGAGTGTCTTTTGAAGAAAATGATCCGCGTCCACGTGTTGCCCTGATTTTAATGCACCGATTATTTTCCGATGCTGCCTTTGGTGCAGAATACGATTACACAGGAACGTTAGGGTTAATGTATTCTGAAACCGAATCCACGTTTAAAGTGTGGTCACCTACCGCAAAAACGATGGTGTTACGCATTTATGAAAATGGTACGCCTGAATTCATTGATGCAAATGATGGGGATGATGCGTATACATCCCATGAAATGACATTAGGTGATCGTGGGGTATGGTCCACAACCTTAACCGGTGATTTAGAAGGTAAATTTTATACGTATTACGTTTCCAATCCGATTGCCGATTATGAAGTCGTAGATCCATATGCCTTTGCAACCGGTGTCAATGGACGTCGGGCATGGATTGGTGATTTAAGCCAAACGAATCCCGAAGGTTGGGAAACAGTTAACACCACCAATAAATGGGAATCGAATACCGATGCGATGTTGTATGAACTCCATGTTCGTGACTTAACGATGGATTCTACTTGGAATGGAAGCGAAGAAAATCGAGGAAAATACCTTGGTTTAATCGAAGAAGGAACCACGTACACTGCCAATGGTCAAACCGTTAAGACGGGATTTGACCATATTAAAGAACTTGGAGTAAATGCTGTTCACTTACTCCCCGTCTTTGACCACAACAACGATGAAACCAAAGATGAATTCAACTGGGGATACAATCCATTAAATTACAACGTGATTGAAGGACAATATAGTTCCGATCCCTTTGATCCGCTCGTGCGTGTAAGTGAATTCAAACAAATGATTCAAGGATTTGATCAAGCAGGTATTAAAACGATCATGGACGTTGTCTATAACCATTTAGGCGATGCCCAAGGGTCTAACTTTAATCGGTTAGTCCCTGGTTACTATTATCGTTATGATGACTTTACCGGCAACTTCTCCAATGGCTCAGGCGTTGGCAATGATACTGCCTCCGAACGCTTCATGTTCCGTAAATTTATGGTCGACTCAACAGACTTCCTCGTCCGTGAATATAAATTAGGTGGGTTCCGATTTGACTTAATGGGATTACACGATTTACCGTCGATGAAAGCTGTCCGAGATAACTTACTTACCATCGACCAAGATCCTGTTACCGAAGGTGTTCAAAACGACATCATCATTTATGGTGAAGGATGGCAAATGAGTGGTACCAAAACTTTTGGTAGCCCTGTCATGGCCAACTATAACAACATTACGAATGCTGATTTTGCAGGCATTGGTCACTTTTCTGATGACATGCGCGATGCGGTGAAAGGAAGTGTGTTCTCTGCGACGAGCACGGGATGGATTCAATCGAGTACTTCTGCTGCTGCGACAACTTTAAAAGGAACGTTTAAAGGAAAACTGAAATCGAGTTTGGATCCTCAACGTGCCGTTCAATATGTTGCTTCCCATGACAACTACGCCTTATATGACAAGTTACTTCTCTCGGGTGTCCCCGAAGATAAACTCCCCCGTGTCAATGTCCAAGCTTCTGCGATTCCGATGTTCTCACAAGGCATCTTCTTTATGCATGCTGGGGATGAACTCATGCGTGAAAAACTCAATGCGGATGGTACGCGTAATCACAACTCCTATAATGCTCCTGATAGCGTGAACTCCATTAAGTGGAATCGTAAGGTTGAATTCTTCGATGAGTTTACCAAATATCAAGACATGCTTGCCTTACGCCAAGAAAGTAAACTTTTCCGAATTCCTGCGGCGAATATTGTTTCTGCCGTCTATTCTGATCTAACCTCTTTTGGAGGCCACAGCTTTGCCTCTTCGACGTTAGGTTTCAAAATCATTCGACCAAGCGCCTACACCAGTGAACCGTTCTCCGAAGTCGTCGTGATCCATAACGGAAATAACGCTGGTATTACCTTCGATGGTTCAAGTTATGAACTCCTCTTCCATAGTTATGGGGATGTCAGTGTTTCTGCCTCGATGTCGATTGCAGGGAACACTACCATCGTGTTAGGCAAACGCTAATTCACACCTACTGCTATAAAAAGAAAAACCCTTGGACTTCCAAGGGTTTTTTTATGATGAATGAATATTTTTCTTTTTTCGTTTTACCAACAATGCAAGAAGTGCGAACAACACAACCATCGCAAGTTGAGCCGATGCATAACCTGAAGCGTTATAAAACGCATCTAACCAAGTAGGCGAACGACCAGGCGCAAGAAATTGAAAACTTTCAAACATAGCTGATAAGGGAATACCAACACCCAAGGAAACCAGGACATCGCGATACTTCTTCTTTTCATCAAAGTATGCATAAAACGTTAAAAAGCCTAACACACCGTTTAAGAAATTTAAAAAAAAATGACCAAGCACTTTTCGCACAAACATTAAATAATCTTCCCATTGAGCGGGAAAAAATAACAGTGCGGGCAAGATGGTAATGTTGATCGTTGTGGTAATGGTTTCATCCATCACGGAAGTGGCAGTAATTGTCACATTTCCTGAAGATTTACCAACGAGCAGGCCAAAGTCACCACCTGAGGAAACGGTTGCAAGTTCAGGATCTGAACTTGTCCAAATCAGTTGACGGTCCGAGGTGTCTCCAGGTAAAAAGGTGGGGGTAATTTGAATTGAGTTGCCTGCAATAAATCTACTCACCGAAGATAAGGTAACAGAGGTTGGAAACACTTTTTCAATCGTGATGTCAAACGTTGCAATGACGGTTGGATTCGCATTAGCATACGCCGTTATCGTCACACTTCGTGCCGTAAGTCCAGAAAAATTAACTCCGGTAACGACCCCAAGATCGGTGACACGGGCTACACTTGTGGCACTACTTTTGAACGTAAGTTGAGTATCAGTGGGAAGTGTATCGCCAAAATCATGTTCCAGTTGAAGTGTACGACCCACATAGCCTGTGGTCGGTCCATCTAACGCTAGAAAAGAAGGGACGACCGAGGGTACATCAGGTTGGGTAATGGTTAAGGAGATGGATTTGCGTGTTTCTCCAAAATCCGCGAAAATATCAACACTTCCTGGAGCAACACCTAGGATGACGCCATCTTGATTGACAATGGCAAGCAGTGGATCACTACTTTCATACACAAGGAGAGATGTTTTGGCAAAAGCAGGTGTGATTTGACTTAACTGGATTTTTGCAGAAGTGCCCACATCGAGTGAGGTAACGGGAGAGGAATCGACAAACGCTTCCATCACAAAATCCGCAACATCGGGAAAATCAATGACCGTTACATTTAAGGTGGCTTGGATGGCAGGATTTGAGCTTTGAGCAGTAATCGTCGCTTCTCCAAAATCACGAGCAATCGCAATTCCACCGGACGTCACTTCAACAATGGACAAGTCTGAAGATGACCATACTAGCGATTTATCACTCGCATTCGTGGGTGTAAAGGTGGGCGTGATACGCGTGGAGGTTCCAATAAATAATGAGGTGGTACTAATCGAAAGGGTAAGGTTACTCACCGGATAAAATTCAGGTTCACGTTCGGGTAAAATGGCTACAGCAATATCCGCTAAAATCGTCGATAATCCTGTTGATAATTCGGCGGAATCTTCTCCTGCAACAAGAGCATTGACTCCAATAAACGATGACGATAATAAAAATGCAGATAAAAAGATTTTTTTGTATTTTGTAAGGGTTGTTTTAAAGCTTTGATAATTCATCGGGGAAAATCAAAATTATTTTACCAAAAAAGTGAAAATTAAGTAATGTTTACGTAACATAACCAATGACTTATTGGTTGTACCCTTTTGGGTTTTTGCTTTGCCAACGCCAACTATCACGACATGCATCGATAAGTGAGCGCGTAGCAACCCATCCTAATTCATGTTTGGATTTGGTGCAATCCGCGTAATTTTCTGCGATATCTCCACTACGACGTGGTTGAATACGTAAAGGGATTTTCACGCCATTGGCTTGTTCAAAGGCAGCGACAAGTTCAAGGACGGATGTCCCCTTACCTGTTCCTAGATTAAACACTACATATCCTTTGTTTTGTTGCATCGTTTCTAAACTTGCTACATGACCTAACGCTAAATCGACCACATGAATATAATCTCGAATGCCTGTACCATCACGTGTTGGATAATCGTTTCCAAAGACATTTAATTCAGGTCGTTTCCCAATTGCAACTTGGGTAATAAATGGCATTAAGTTGTTGGGAATGCCTTGAGGATCTTCTCCGATTAAACCGGAAACATGCGCACCAATGGGATTAAAATAACGGAGCATGGTTGCTGCCATTTCAGGATGCGCCACACAATAATCTTTGATGATAAGTTCATTCATGAATTTGGTTGCCCCATACGGATTGGTGGTGCCTCCAATGGGATCTTCTTCGGTTAAGGGCATTTTCGTTGGCGTTCCATACACCGTGGCAGAGGAAGAAAAAACGAGTTTGTGGACGTTAAATTGTTCCATCACACGAAGTAACACAATCGTGGATAACAAATTGTTTTCAAAATATTTAAGCGGTTTTTCTACCGATTCCCCCACCGCTTTGTATCCGGCAAAGTGAATGACAGCGTCGATCGAATGCGTGGTAAAAATTTGAGTTAAGAAGGGTTCATCTTGCACTTGTCCTTGATAAAAGGTAGGTACTTTTTGCGTAATCGTTTGGATTCGGTTTAAGACTTCTTTTTTTGAATTGGACAAATCATCGATGATGATGACCTCATGACCGTGGGTTAAAAGTTCAACAACGGTGTGAGATCCAATATAACCCGCTCCACCGGTAACCAAGACGCGCATATTAAGGTAATTTCAACATGAGAGGTTCACTCACACGTAAGATGCCTTTCTCCACCATAACGGATTGACCAGACAGTAAATCTTCATACGAACCATCCGATAATGAAACATAAATGGGTCGTTCATCCTTGGAAAGGTTAAAAATACCATGAACATTGCCATCGGGAGAACTTAAGGTCGCTTCAATTAAGTCGGCTTGTAAAGGATGTTCATTAATTTGGAATTTACGAACAGAGGCAAACATCGGTAACTTTTTCAACGTGATCAATCGTTGAATAAACGAATAGTGAGACGCATCTTTGACCGTTAAATCAATCGTATCTTTATCGAATAAATTCGGTGTAGTTTTATTGAGCGTTTCTTGTCCTGCATATACAAAACCAATCCCGTTTTGGAAAAAGGACCATGCGGTTAAATTACGTAACATGAGCTTATTGCTTACCAAGCCATGAATACGTTCGATATCGTGATTTTCTAAGAAATGTGCTTTAACGTAATCCACAGGATAAATATACCCTTGGGCTTCAACCATCCGCAAATACGTTTTCAGTTCCCCTTTATTCGTCAAATAGTGTTTTAAAAACTCATGAACATCGTAATCGTAAAGAATATCGAAGACGCGATACATTTCTGCATCACTATGGGCAGAAAATCCTTCCCCACGTAAATATTCAATAAAGTGGGGATGAACGGATTCAGAAAACCAAATCGTTTCAGGATTTATTTTGGCCACTTCTTCTTTGGCTTGTTGCCAAAAATCAATCGGTAATAATGGCGCGACATCACAGCGATAAGCATCAAACCCTAAGGTTGACCAATACCGTAACACATCGAGTAACGCATGACGGACATCCTCTCTAGTTAAATCTAAATCGGCAATATCCGACCAATCCCCAATTCGATTGGCGAGTTTTCCTTCTTTATAGTAGTAATATTCAGGATGTTCTTTGACCCATTTGGCATCGCGGGACGTATGATTAAACACAATATCCATCATGACTTTTAAACCAAGTTCATGCGCTTTATTGAGTAACTGTTTCACATCGTCTAACGTTCCAAGTTCAGGATTAACTTCATAATAATCGACGATCGAATAAGGACTCCCAAGCGTCCCTTTTCGGGCTTCTTTCCCAATGGGATGTATCGGAAGCAAATAAAGAATACTCGCCCCTAATTGTTGAATGCGAGGTAAATCATCGATGAGTGCTTGAAACGTTCCTTGAGGTGTATGATTGCGAACGTAGACTTGATAAATGGTTTGATTTTTAAGTAAGCGTGGATTCATAATTAACATTCCTTATAAAAGAACCACAACCACCGATAAAATCACAATCAAAACAAAAACAACGATTGAGAAGATGAGTAATTTCGGTGAGTAGTCCATCTAAGAACTATTTTACAATGTTTGTCGTACGAAGGTAAGTCTTTATTCCGTAAATCACCATCATGGAAATGACAGGGAAACGAATGATAAAGAAGGCGATTTGATTAAAGTAAAAAATGGCCGTTGTGGCACTTGTTTGCGGAATTTGAAAATACCATACGCGCCATTGAACGCCCCAAATAATCCCGATAAGTACTTCTAAGACAAGCACGATAAAGGTGATGGTTTGGATGGAAGGAAAACGGGTATTTTCTGGAAGTTTTAAGCGTGATTGAAAACGGAACATCCATAAGGAAAAGCCGACAAGAATGCTTAGAGCCACCAACGGAAAGATGACGCGGAATAAGGGCGTTGTAAGATCAAGGATAAGACGATTCGGTGATCCATCCTCATTGAATCCTAACGTAAACCCATAATCCGATCGACTATAAATAAACCAGACACTGTAGGCAACGAGTAAGGCAATAAACCCTAAACTCACGGATTGAAATAAGTTCGTAAAAGATGCTTTTCCAAAGGTTTTATGTAGTAACCAAGGAAAAAGGCCCATGGCCATATACCCAAAGGTCACAAAGGGAGTATACGTTCCAACCGAATTAAGCATAAACCCAAAAATATCAACAAACGCGCCCACAATCATCCCATATATCGGTCCGACAATAAAGGACGCTAAAACCACCGCACTTGAACCAAAGGCGATGCGATTGACTTCCCCTAAAGGAATCATTAATAAGCGATCGAAAATAAGACCCATCGCGATAAACATCGCGGATAACGTCATTTGACGGATGATTTTTTGTTGCATAATCCTAAGACCTCGTGGTGATATAGGCTCGCATGACACCCACAAAGGCGAGCGAACCTGTGATTAATAATACACGATAGGGTGAGGATTGTTGGATCCAATCACTTACGAACTTAAAGGAGTCCTCCACAAAGGGTAAATCAACCCCCTCATAATCCTTTCGGATGCGGGCACGTGGGTGATTAAACGTGGTTAAATGAATATCATTTGTTAAGGTCTTTAACGGTTCCAGTGAGGCGTGTAACGCCTTATCGGTAAACGAAGCAAATAAGACCGTGAGTTCCGTATGAGGAAACGCCCTCTTCCAAGTTTGCACAAGCGCTTGCATTGCCCCAGGATTGTGAGCCCCATCGACATAAATGACCGGTGAGTCCATGATCTTTTCAAGCCTACCGGGAATCATCGCACCTAGACACCCTTGACGGATAGAAGTTTCGGATAAGGGGAAGTGGGCTTGGAGTGCATGCACTGCACTCACCGCCAGCGTGAGATTTTGTTTTTGATAATCTCCGTTTAGTTGCGTGGTTAATCCTTGATAGGGACCAACGTTCCAAGTTCCGTTTGTCTGGACTGAAAAAGGAAGTAAGGGAAGAATCGGGGACTGGTTTTGCGTGGCAACCGTTTGAACTACATCATACGCTTCTTGGGGTAAGGGACCCACCATCACTGGAACAAAAGGTTTGATAATCCCGGCTTTATGGTCGGCAATGGAAGCGAGTGTGGATCCTAAGTAATCGGTATGTTCTAAGCTAATGTTCGTAATGATACTTAAAGTAGGCGTAAAACAATTCGTTGCGTCAATTTTTCCACCCATCCCGACTTCAATGACGGCGATATCGACCTTATTCGCTTCAAAGTAGGCAAACGCTAAAAGGGTGACCATTTCAAAATATGTGAGTTGATAATGGTCGAAGCGGTCTGCCCACATTTGAAAAAAATTAACAATAAAGGCATCTTCAATCCTCGTTCCAGAAATAGAAATCATCTCATGAAATTGCGTGATGGGAGGACTGGTGAATAACCCAACCCGTCCATACCCTTGTTGAAGAATCGAGGCGATGAAGGTCGCTGTCGATCCTTTGCCGTTCGTGCCTGTAAGATGAATTCCCGGACGAGAGAACGCCAACGGAAAATCGTTTAAAAACGCATCAAAATGAACACGGGTGTACGCTTTGGATTGCCGAGCATGCAAAAAGGAAAAAACATCATCAATGGTCTTAATCACGTAAATCACCTTTGATGGCCTTATCAAGTTTGCGTTGATTTTCTTTGTTTTTAATCGACTCGCGTTTATCGTAATTTTTCTTTCCTTTACCAATCGCGATTTCTAACTTAGCGCGGCCGTGTTTTAGATACAGTTGAGTGGGAACAATGGTTAACCCTTTTTCTTGAATCGCTTTGTGAAGTTTTAAAATTTCCTGATGATGAGCGAGCAATTTTCGGGTCCGTAAAGGATCATGATTAAAGAGATTGCCTTGTTCGTACGGGGCGATGTGCATATTGAGTAAAAAGAGTTCATTGGAACGAACAATGACATAACTATCTTTTAAGGATCCACCACCCTTGCGTAAACTTTTAATTTCGGTCCCTGTTAAAACAAGACCCACTTCTAAAAAGTCCGATAAAAAATAATCAAAGGACGCTCTTCGATTGGCAATTAAAACATGACGAGAGGTCGTGGTTTTCATCTTTCAAATTATACACGATTCCCCCTTGAATGAGGTTTATTCGTGGACGGGACGTGAGGGATTGAGTGATTCAAACAATGTCATATACTGTTGTAATCCATAGACAAGAATGTTCATCGCTCTTAATAACGGTTCTTCTTCTAAAACAAGAGCAAGACGCACTTCATTTTTTCCTTTTCCAGGGGTGACGTATAAATTTTCTGCCGGGGTGATGAGCACACGTTCTCCATCCAAATGAATCTGCTCAATCAACCACGTACAAAAATGATTACTATCATGAATCGGTAAAGAAAGCATCAGATAAAAAGTTGCTTCAGGTTTTACATAATGAATCCAAGGATACGCGGAAAGAAATTCAATCACCTTATCCCGTCGTGCTTCGTAAAGGGCAGGGAGATGGGCGAGCGATGGATTTTCTAAGCGATAAAGGGCAGCGGCGCCGAGCTGATCGAGTAAAGGGACACCTAAGCGCGATTGTCCGAGTTGAAATATGCGTTCCATCAACGGTGCATGGGTATTAATCAAACAACCAATACGCGCGCCACAGGCTGCATACCGTTTTGACACCGAATCAATGACCACAATCGCTGGATAATTTTTTTGGTAGGCGAGCAAGGTGGTTGCCTTTTTTCCTGCAAACGTTAACGTATGGTACAGTTCATCACTGATAATCCACAATTGATGTTTCTTTGCAAAAGCGACGATTCGTGTTAATTCTTCTTCCCTATAAATTCTTCCGGTGGGATTACTCGGATTCGAAATCAAGATGGCTTTTGTTTTCGGTGTCAGATACGTTTCCATGTCCGAAAGTGAGGGTAAGGCATAGGCGTTTTCCATGGTTGTGGGAATCCCCACTAACCTTAAGCCTAGTTGGGCGGTAAAGGCTAAATAGTTGGGATAAAAAGGTTCAAACGTCAAAATATCATCCCCAGGATTGGCAATGGTAAACAGTGAAAAAAGTAAAGCGTCCGTCGCTCCCTGCGTGACTTGAAGATGATGTTTTTCTAACGGGTAACCCAGGCGCTGAAAGTATCTTTGAATCGCAGTAAGCAGTTCGGGATGACCTTGGGAAGGTGCATAGGGTATATGCGGCGTTTGATAAGCGTGAATGGGTTGAAAAAAGGAGGCAGGGGTTTCATGATTCGGTTCCCCAATG
>JAURLC010000081.1 GCA_030831415.1 Bacillota bacterium
GATGATGTGATGGAACGGCTTCAACCCTATCTTTATCAAGACGGCGGTGCAACGTATTTAAAAACAACCGATTTTGGCGATGACAAAGATCGCGTATTAATTAAATCCGATGGACAAATGACGTATTTTTTACCGGATATTGCCTACCATGAAGATAAAATCAAACGTGGATCATCGCAACTGATTGATGTATTAGGTCCAGATCATCATGGATATATTTCCCGTATGAAAGCTGCCTTAATGATGCTTGGATATCCCAAAGATGTGTTAGATGTTGTCGTGATGCAACTGGTAAGTTTGGTTCAAGATGGTGTGGAAGTTAAAATGAGCAAACGAACAGGTAAAGGTGTCACGTTAAAAGATTTAGTAGAAGAAGTCGGGAAGGATGCCGCTCGATATTTCATTTTGGCGAGGTCGTATCATCAACCGATGGAATTTGATTTAGGGTTAGCCCAAACCAAAAGTAATGTTAATCCGTTGTATTACGCACAATACGCGCATGCACGTTTAAGTGCTTTACTTAAATCAGGAGCAGATATTCCCCTCGATGAAAAAGGATTACATTTAAAAGAAATCGAAGAAACCGATCTTTTGAAGCATCTTGCAAGTTTTCCACAAGTTGTCTTAGACGCTGCAAAAGAAAAAGAACCATCAAAAGTAACAAATTATATTCAACTCCTTGCAAGTTATACCCATAGTTTCTATACTAATAGGCGGGTTATCGACCGCGAGCATGTGGAGGTTTCATCCTCACGCTTAGCGCTTGTGAAAGCCAGTCAACTCGTCCTAGCCAACGCCTTAAGGTTATGCGGAATTACCGCGTTAGAAAGTATGTAAATAGAGGTACATTATGTCCAAATCCATGATTGAATTAGCCCATGACTTTGTTGCCAGTCAAGAAGAAGCGGTCACGTTCCAAGCTATTTGGAATTATGTTCGTAAACAAGATCCAACAACACAAGATGCACAAATTGGGCGTTTTTATCAATTGCTTACGTTAGACGGCCGCTTTGTTGCCGTCGGTGGTAACAAATGGTCTTTAAAAGCACGTTATTCTTTCAAAGAACTCTATGACGATGCTCGTGGGGTGTACCGTGAGGTTGAAGATTTAGAAACCGCGACCGTCGATGAAGAAGTGTTTGAAGATGACGAAGAAGACGGTGAAGACAAAGACGAAGACGAATCCGATCATGAAGAAGAAGCTGCATAAGGTTCAACAAAAGAAAGGAAGGTACCATTATGCCATTAGTTAGTATGAAAGAAATGTTAATCAAGGCTCACCAAGAAAAATACGCGGTTGCCCAATTTAACATTAACAATTTAGAATGGACACTTGCAATTTTAGACGAATGCCAAGCATTAAAAGCTCCGGTTATTTTAGGGGTTTCCAGCGGGGCAGCCAAGTACATGGGTGGTTTTAACACCGTCATGATGATGGTTAAAGGTTTAATCAAAGATAAAGGATACACGATTCCCATTGCTGTTCACCTCGATCACGGTGAATCCGTTGAAGTGTGCAAAAAAGCCATTGATGCAGGTTTTACATCGGTTATGATCGATGCCTCGCATTTCCCATTAGACGAAAATATACGTCAAACCAAAGAAGTAGTCGACTATGCTCATAAGCAAAATCCTCTTGTTTCCGTCGAAGCGGAATTAGGCCGTGTCGGTGGTCAAGAAGATCATGTTGTGGCTGAAACGTTTTACGCCGTTCCAGAAGAATGCTTAAAACTTGTTCAAGAAACAAGCATTGATACCTTAGCGCCTGCACTTGGTTCCGTCCATGGTCCTTATCAAGGCGAACCAAATTTAGGGTTTAAAGAAATGGAAGAAATCCATAATTTAACCGGATTACCCCTTGTCCTCCATGGGGGTTCGGGAATCCCTGACTTCCAATTACGGATGGCCATTGATCGTGGCACCGCAAAAATTAACGTCAATACCGAAAACCAAATTGAATGGACAAAAATTGTTCGTGAAGTGTTAAACAAAGATCCAAAAGTTTACGATCCACGTAAAATCATTGGTCCTGGTAAAGAAGGTATTCGTAAAGTTGTCAAAGCCAAATACGAAGTCTTTGGTTGTATCGGAAAAGCGGAATAAAGTATATCCAACAAAATAACCTAGGAACACTAGGTTTTTTTTGACCTATTAACTAAAATAAAAATATGAACGCATTTATTGAAGATGCCTATCAAGCTGCTTTAGCAGCACAAAAAGTCATTTTGGCGATTTACCAACAACCTTTTTCAGTTGTCCAAAAAAGTGATTTGTCACCCGTGACAGAGGCTGATAAACAAGCCGATGCGATTATTTCATCGTATTTGAAAGCACGGTATCCGGATTTTGGTTTCTTAACAGAAGAAACCGATGATGATATATCACGATTAGAAAAGGATTATGTTTGGGTCGTTGATCCGGTCGATGGGACAAAAGATTTCATCGCTAAAAATGATGAGTTTACGATCAATATTGCACTGATCTATCGTCATCAAGTTATCGCTGGACTCATCATGATTCCCGTTACAGGTGAAACGTATTTTGCCATTGCCAATCAAGGGTCTTATTATCGTTCTAACGGTGTTGATGTTCGCATCCACGTTAATGATAAAACGTCGAATTTAACCGTGCTTACGTCACGATTTCATACCCAACCGCTTGAATTGAAAATGATCGAAGATCATTGCGATAAAATATCCCATAAAGCCTCGTTTGGTAGTGCGATTAAGGCGTGCAAAATTGCGCATGGATTAGCCGAAATTTCGTATCGTTTATCGCCTGGAACCAAGGAATGGGATACTGCAGCAAGTGATTTACTTGTTACCGAAGCAGGGGGATATTTTTTAAAACCGAATCAACAAAAATATACGTATAACCGTAAGGATGTGCGTAATCTTGAAGGCTATCTCATCATCAATCGAATGGAGAATTTTCTATTATGAAACATAAACTTTGGACGCTGTCGTTATTCGCTATATTAGTTGCGTGCGTTCCTCCCCTCAGTAGCTCAAGTGAAATGAGTGTTCCTTCATTGGAACAATCGCTTCCTTCCTTGAGTTCAGAAGAGCTTGAAGACGAGTCGTTATGGATAGATTTATTTAATTTAAATGATTTTCATGGAGCACTCGCGTACAACCCAAATAATGATGAAATTGGTATTACCCGATTAGCGTCGTATCTGAATACCCAAAAAGATGCGAATGAAAATTCCGTTTTGCTCTCAAGTGGTGATATGTGGCAGGGGAGTGCGGATAGTAATATTACCCGAGGACGTTTGACCGTCGATGCAATGAACTTGCTCGAATTTGAGGCGATGGCCATTGGTAATCATGAATTTGACTGGACCGATACAGTGATTGAAGACAATGCAGGACGAAGTGACTTTCCATTGTTAGGGATCAACATCATGGATAAACGAACAGGACTCCGGGCAGGATTTGCTCAACCTTACACGATGATCCAGCGGTCAGGATTACGGATCGGGATTATCGGAACGATCGGACCTTCTCTTGAATCGAGTATTTTGCAAAGTGCCGTCCAACATTATGATTTTGTCCCCTATGGTAATTTAGTTAAAGAAGCTTCCCAATTCTTAAAAGAGCAAGGTGCTAAACTTATCGTTTTACTTAATCACGATGGTTCGGTGAATCCTGAAGTGATGCCATATGTCGATGTCGTGTTTAATGGACATACGCATCGTTATGATGTGTCGACGGTTCAAGGAAAACCCGTTTTTCAAGCGTTATCTAACGGAAGAGCTGTAGCTCATGCACGTTTTTATTATGATACAGCGTCTGATTTAATGACGTATATGCCGTCCATGTCCGGGGTATACACGTTTGATACCTTATATGAACAAGGCATGATTTCTGAAGAAGATGAGGTGATGAAGACGTTATATCAAACTTATCTAGATGATGAAATTAATGTCATTAAAAATGAAGTGTTAGGAACAGCAGACGGAAATTTTTCTACCTCTCAACTAGGTCGATTAGCCGTGGAAACGATGTTGACATACGGGTTATCCGTTGATGAAGATGTCGTGGCAAGTTTTCATAATTCTGGAGGCGTTCGTGCACCGATTGCAAGTGGAGAAGTCACCTATGGCGATTTATATAAATCGTTTCCTTTTGATAATGAGCTTATTATCGCTGAAGTAACGGGTAGTGAACTTCAATGGTGGATGTCTCAAAACCTTTTGATGCGTACGATTCCGAATTTAGGAACACCCGTCGCAAGCCGAACATACAAAATTATTTCGATTAATTATTTAACGGAAAAACATTGGGCGGCGGCATCCGACTATCCTCATAACGAAAACACGATTAACAATACGTTTGAGTACGTACGCGAATTATTACGTGAACGCTGGTTAGAGGATGCTACGATTCGTTCGAGTGATTATTGATTATCCGAAGGAAATTTAATTTCGTCAGTGATGGTGATGGGTTGTTCATCCACTAATTTGACACCTAATACACCCGGAACTTCTTCCATTAAGATGACTTCAATACCACCCGATAAGGTGGAATCAATTAAGCCACAAGAAGAACATGCGCCTTCCATGCGAATGTATACAATCCCATCGACAAAGGAATGAAATTCCACATTGCCACCATCACGTAAGATGAAGGGACGAATTTTATCTAACGTATCTTCGATTTGTTGTTCTATGGTCATAGTGTTATTATACAAACTTTCTAGTTTTTACCAAGTAAATTACCAAGAAAAAAACCATCTTTCGATGGTTGGTGCCCGGGGCCGGACTTGAACCGGCACGGTA
>JAURLC010000006.1 GCA_030831415.1 Bacillota bacterium
ACCTCGCACTTCAACGCCAAGTCACAAATCAAAAGTTTACGCTTCTAACGCATTCTTGTCAACTATTTTTGCTCAGTCTTTTCTCTAGAGAATAAGCATCGCATCCCCAAAGCTAAAAAAGCGATAACGATGATCAATGGCGTGCTGATAAACGCGCAACATTTCTTCCCGCCCAATGAAAGCAGAAACCAACATGACAAGTGTCGATTTCGGTAAATGAAAGTTTGTGATGAGCGCATCGATGGCTTGAAACGTGTAACCAGGAGTAATGAATAAGTTCGTTTGACTCGATTCACCGACAAATTGAGGATGTTTCGATAAAGATGCTTCTAAGGTTCGACACGATGTGGTTCCAATTGCCACGAGCCGCTTTCTTGCTTGTTTTGCAACATTCAATCGACTTGCAACATCGGCTTCAATCGTATAACGCTCGATATGCATCACGTGGTCTTGGGTGTTTAAAGCCTTAACGGGTTTGAACGTTCCTAATCCAATTTGTAGGGTGATATCCTCCACTTGAATTCCTTGGCTAATAAGCGATGTAAACAAGTCTTGCGTAAAATGAAATCCTGCCGTTGGTGCTGCAGCACTTCCTGGTACCTTTGCATATACTGTTTGATATCGATCTTTATCGTGTAATTGTTCACGAATGTAGGGAGGAAGAGGAATTTCTCCTAACGATTCTAAAACTTCAAAAAAGACACCTTGATAATGAAATTGAAGGATACGAAGACCTTCCTCCTCAACGGATTGGCAAGTCGCCGTTAATCGACCATCGCCAAACGTTAAAAAGGTACTAACTTTGACAACTTTGGCATTTCCCACTAAACATCGATAACGTCCTTCTCCTAAATCATCTAATAAAATCAACTCAACATGGGCATTGGTTTCTTGTTTGACGCCATATAATCGTGCCGGAATGACTTTCGTATTGTTTCGAA
Source organism: Bacillota bacterium (assembly GCA_030831415.1). Taxonomy (GTDB): domain Bacteria; phylum Bacillota_I; class Bacilli_A; order RFN20; family CAG-826; genus UBA970. Next base: position 942 of record JAURLC010000006.1, read on the forward strand.
TAAGGACATCATTCGATGTTAAATACTGTGGGATATCTTTAAACATTTTGTCTTCAATCATCTTCGTAGAGCGATGGTATACCAAAAGACGAGAATCTAATCGTTCTTTGGGAGGATGTTGCGCAATTAATTCTGCGGGTAATTGAAAATCAAACAGCGAAATGTCCATTAAAACCTCGATCATCGCCATATTCCATTAATACATGGTGAGCATACTCATCAAAACGTTGTTCTTTAATGGCGAGGCGTGCACCTTCGACTATACGAATCAAAAAGCGTACATTATGCATTGACATTAACCGCTTTCCAAACATCTCATCCGCTTTGTAAAGATGACGAATATACGCTCGGGTATAATGTTGACAAGCGTAGCAATCACAAGCATCATCCAAAGGAATAAATGCTTTTTCATACTGCGCATCTTTAATATTGAGGCGTCCTTTAGAAGTCATCACAGCTCCATGCCGGGCTAATCGCGTGGGTAAAACACAATCAAACATGTCAATCCCTAATCGAATGGCTTCCAAAATATAATCTAGGGAACCGATACCCATAACATAGCGAGGTTTGTCTTCTGGAAGATAGGGCGAGGCAGCCTGAATCATTTTTGAAAAAACTTCTTTGGGTTCACCGATAGATGTTCCACCAATGGCAAATCCATCAAAGGGTAATTGGGTTGTTTCTTTCGCACTCCAAGCGCGAAGATCATCAAATTCTCCCCCTTGAATAATGCCAAACATGGCTTGTTGTGCATTTGTTTTGGCTTCAATACTTCGTTTGGCCCACCGTAAGGTTCGTTCGGTGGATGCCTGAGCATACGCATAGTCGACTGGATAGGCAATACATTCATCGAACGCCATCATAATATCTGATCCTAATTGTTGTTGGATAGCCGTCGCGGTTTCAGGATTTAACGTCATCAAATCACCATTTAGATGATTACGAAAAGTGACACCTTTTTCATCAATTTTTCGATTTTTAGCCAACGAAAACACTTGGAAACCACCCGAATCCGTTAGGATGGGACCGTGATAATTCATAAAGCGATGAAGTCCACCGGCAGCTTGAACGATGTCTGCTCCCGGGCGTAACGCTAAATGATATGTATTCGAAAGAATCACACCACTGCCTATTGAGTGGAGTTCTTCTGGGGATAACGTTTTTACCGTGGCCAGCGTCCCCACTGGCATAAACATTGGAACTTCAACTTCACCATGAGGGGTTGATAAAACACCCGTACGTGCGCGACCATCTTGAGCTGTAATCGTTAATGATAACGGACTATCGGACATTTTGAGTTGCCCCAATAAGTCTTAAAAAATATCGATTTTTTCTGAAGATGAAATATAAAGGAAACCCTAGACCATATAAGACGACAAACTGACCTAAGGCCACAGAAAAACCAATAGACGATATCAAGGTCCATTCAAAAGGCAACTCTAAGGCAAAGGGAAGAAAGATGGCAAGGTACAATGCGTTGAAGAAAACGGGATAGACCATACCAACCCAAAATTCTTTGGTTCGTCCTAAAAGAAACCCAGCGCCAAAGGTCACCAAGGACCCGATCACAGCATCAAACCAAACAAATGATCCAAGGGGACTAAATAAGTTGGCTATGAATGTCCCAATGACAATTCCTACGATATAATCTTTTCGAAAAAAAACTAACAGTAATAACACTTCTGAAACACGAAATTGGATCCCTAAATAAGCAAGTGAATTTAAGGGAGGGGTAATCGTTAAAACAACGTACAAGCCTGCGATAATTCCATTGGTAATAAGTTGTTGAGTTGCAAGACGATTTATCATAAAAACTATCATATCATACCCCTCATAAAGTAAGGGGGTTAAAAACCAATATTTATGTTAAAATCTCTTTAATTAGTCGAATACTTGGCACAAGGAGGAAAACACATGCCAAAATTTGCTGTCGTTGCAGATGCATGCACAGACTTACCGTTACCGATCGTTGAAAAGCTTGAATTACATGTCGTTCCCATGGTCGTCATGATTGGAGAAAATACGTATCGTCATTATCCTGATGAACGTAATCTTAAAATAGATGATTTTTATCAAATGCTCCGAGATAAAGCGATGCCTCGTACGTCCCAACCTAATGCAAGTGAAGTGGTTGAAGTCATTGAACCCTTACTTCAAGCTGGTCAAGATGTGTTAATGCTCTCGATTTCTAGTAACCTTTCCCAAACGTTTAATTCAATGAATATTGCTTTGGGTGAACTTCGCGAACGATTCCCTGACCGACGCATTGAATTGTTTGATACGCTTAACGCTTCAACAGGTGAAGGATTCTTAGTGTACAAAGCCTTACAAATGCGAAAAGCAGATAAATCGCTAGACGAAACATTGAAATACTTAAATGATGTCCGCAATAAAATTACGACAACCGTTATTTTTGATGACTTATCACACTTAAAACGTGGAGGTCGTATTAACCTCGCGAAATTTGCTTTAGGTTCCTTATTAGGTATCAAACCCGCTTTAATTTGTAATTCAGAAGGTAGAATTCTTCCTACCAAAGCCAAATTACGCGGTCGTAAAAACGCCATTGGTTGGTTAAAAGAAAACTTTACCAACCTTGTTGAAGATGAGGATTTAGTGCTCATCGTCCATTCTGATGCTAAAGAAGATGCTGAAACGTTAGCAAGTGAGCTAAAAGCATCCAACCCTAAAATTAAAGAACTCATCATCGCCCGTATGGGTCCTGTCATTGGTGCTCATGGTGGACTTGGAACGTTAGGTTTAATGTATTTAGGTAAAACAAAAGACATCGCATAGTTCAAACTTTCATCGCCGATTAAAAAGACAGCCTAGGCTGTCTTTTTATTTACTTTTCAAAGTCTTTAACAACAATTGATTCGTTAACCCTGGATTCACTTTTCCACCGGTTTTTTTCATAATTTGTCCGATTAAAAATCCAACCGCACGATCTTTTCCTTCTTTGAAATCAAGAATACTTTGTGGATTCGCTTGCAGAATCGCGTCAATTTCTTGTTGAATCAATGTTGGATCGGAAATTTGCAACATTGCCTTTTTAGAGGCAATGTCACGAGCCCCCTCATTGGATTGTTGCATGAGATCAAAAAGCTCTTTTGCTTGTTTGTTGGATATATCCCCTGCTTCAATAAGCGATACTAATCCAACGAGGCGGATAGGTTCAATCGAAAAATCGGTAATCGACGTTTGGGTTTTGTTTAAAACACTCATCGTGTCTTGTATAATCCAATTGGCATAAAGTTTATAGTGCTTACCTTCCGCTGCACACGCATCAAAATAAGTAGCAATATCGACATCTTTTGTTAAGAGTCCTGCATCATATTCGGATAAGCCAAACGTTTCCATATAGCGTGTTTTCTTTTCGCTTGCTAGTTCTAAGCGCGTTGATTGCGCTTGTTCGATAAAAGCATGGGACAACGTTAACGGGACCAAATTAGGTTCTGGGAAATATTTATAATCGACGGCATCGGTTTTTACCCGCATGAGAATGGTTTCTTTCTTTGCTTCATCAAAGCGACGCGTTTCTTGAGCGACGCGAGATCCGCTTAGAAGCAAACGTTCTTGTCGTAACATTTCAAATTCAATGGCTTTTTGAACATTGGCAATCGAGTTTAAGTTTTTGATTTCTACTTTCGTTCCAAAAGCTGAATCCCCAATTGGGCGAATCGAAATATTAACATCACATCGAAGCGATCCTTCTTCGAGTTTTCCTGAGGATACACGCGTAAATGAAACAATTTGACGAATCGTTTCCACAAACGATGCTGCTTCTTCACCTGTTTTAAAGTCTGGATAGGTGACAATTTCCATCAGTGGGATACCCGCACGGTTATAATCAACAAGCGACATATCGCCATAATGATGTTGCATCGCCGTATCTTCTTCAAGGTGAAGGCGTTCGATACGAATACGGGTAGTTCCTTCAGAAGTTGGGATATCTACAAATCCATCAAAACCAATGGGGTGACGATGTTGGGTAATTTGAAAGCCTTTCGGTAAATCGGCATAAAAATAGTTTTTTCGATCAAAATGTAATTCGTTATCGACATGTAAATGCAACGCCGTACATACTTGAATCGCATTTATCACCGCTTGTTTGTTAACCACAGGCATCGTTCCAGGGTGAGCAAGATCAAGCGGTAACACTGCCGTGTTAGGTTCAGCTTTATAGGTGACAGGCGCACGCGAAAACATTTTCGAACGTGTTTGCATTTCGACATGGATTTCTAATCCAATGACCGCTTCAAAATTCATTCTAAACCTTCCTTGGATGCGATAAGATTTTTGAATCCAATCGTCTCTTCTAATAGACTCGCCAAGGAGAAACATAACGCTTCTTCTTTTGCGGCTGTCATGATGTTGGCACCAAAGGGTAATCCATCTTCAAATCCTAAAGGTAACGTTAAAGAAGGTAATCCTGCAAAATTACCGAGTGCTAAATGGGAATCTGCAATCAAATATTCATTCGATAAACGATCCGAAGAGTTTTTAAAAAGGGGAGCAATGGTAGGAGCAGCAGGTAAATAAATACCATCATAACGTTCAAATAACGAATTTAATTGATTCACTATCTTTCGTCGAATTTTTTGTGCTCGTAAAAATAACACATCTTGATTTTCTCGCATGAGGACAAAACTACCGATGACAAATCGGCGTTTAATGAGTTCAGAAAATCCATTGGTTCGTGCTTGCATCATCACGTCTTGATAGGTTTTCCCTTCGTATCCGGGTCCGAATTTAATGCCATCTAAATTGGCATTATTACTCGTTGCCTCAGCACATGAAATCGTCATATAGGTGGGATAAATTGCTTTTAATAATGCTTCATCGAAATCGACCATATCGACGATAATGCCTTGTTTTTTTAATCCTTCAATCGAGGATAAAAATGCCTTGCGAATGATCGGATTACGAATCGAATCAAAGACTTGCTTTAAGACCGCTATTTTGGTTTGTGTCGGTGAAAAAGGTTTTTCCACGAAAGGTTCAACGAGCGTGGTCGCATCATGTGCATCCACCCCTGCCAAAACATTTAATAATTGGTTTGCATCTTCAACGTTACGTGTAAAGTAGGCGACATGATCAAGGGAAGGTGCAAAGGGGAATAACCCATAACGTGAAATACGCCCCCATGAGGGTTTAAATCCTACTAATCCTGCATAACTAGCAGGCTTTCTTACCGAATCACCCGTGTCCGATCCAATTGAAAACGGAACAATACCTGCACTGACAGCAATTGCTGAACCCGAACTGCTTCCGCCAATTTGGCGTGTATGGGTTGGATCATAAGGGTTGGTTTGGATCCCTTTATGACCCGTCATTCCCGTTCCACCCATCGCAAGTTCATCTAGGGTTGCTTTCCCAATTAAGACGGCATTGGCTTGTTTTAGTTTTTCAACGACCGTTGCATCATATAAAGGTATGTATCCTTTAAAAATGTCACTACCCGCGGTAGTTTCAATGCCCTGGGTAGAAAAATTGTCCTTTAAAACGTACGGAATCCCCCATAAAACATTATTCGGTTCAGGGTTGGTTAAAGAAGCGGCATGTTGCCTTGCTTGTTCTTCGAGAATACATTCAAATGCATTATCGTCGTTGGCTTTGGCTCGTTTAATAGCCTCATCTACAAGTTCTAAAGGCGTAATACGTTTTTCTACGAGTGCTTGATGAATCGATACGATGGACCCATCTAAAACATGTGCCATTTAGCCAACCACCTTTGGAAGTTTAATTTGTCCCTCGACCACATGGGCGGCATTCACTGTGACTTGTTGTTGGCTCAAAGGGGCACTAGGTTCATCCTCTGCTAATGCTTGGCTTGGGGCTAAAAATGGGAAGGTCATCGGTTCAAGTTCATCAACACCGAGAATCATTCCAATCACATTCATTTGTTGAATTAAAATTGAAAATTCATCTAATAAAACGGAGTATTGATCTTCGGTCATCGTAAACATCAACCGAGTACTCGCATCGACAAGAACATCTTTTGTTACTTTTTTCATACGATAGCATTATACCTTTTCTTGCTCAAGTTGTGCAGTCAATGCTGCTTCATCCATGATGGGAATATTGAGTGCCTCAGCAGCCTTTTTCTTGCTTCCTGCTTCTTCACCAACGATCACTAGGTCCGTTTTTTTTGAAACACTTCCGACGACTTTTGCCCCTTTATCTTCCAGCAAAGCGGTTAAGGCTTGACGACTAAATTGGACAAACGATCCTGTAATGACAACAGTTTTCCCAGAAAAGAAGGAAGAGGAGGTTGGTTTTTTTCCTAAATAACGAACATTAACACCTAATGCGATCAAATCTTGTACGACGCTTACGTTTTTAGGATGATGAAAGAAAGCATGTAAGGATTGGGCTGTTTTTGGACCGATGTCTTCTAATGAAACG
>JAURLC010000082.1 GCA_030831415.1 Bacillota bacterium
TCACGACCTTCTTTAGCCGCCTTTTCAGCTTTCTTTTCAAACCATTGTTTGGTGTTTTCCATGGTTAAGTAGAAGTTTCCAATGACCATGTCTTGAGAAGGGGTCGCAATTGGCAATCCGTCTTTTGGACCTAAAATGTTATTCGACGCAAGCATTAAGTTAATCGCTTCTTCTTGAGCAGCTTTACTTAACGGAACGTGAACGGCCATTTGGTCACCATCAAAGTCAGCGTTAAACGCGGTACACACTAAAGGATGTAATCGAATGGCACGACCTTCAACGAGTTTAGGTTGGAACGCTTGAATCCCTAAACGGTGAAGCGTGGGAGCACGGTTGAGTAACACAGGGTGGTAGGAAATGATTTCTTCTAAAATGTCGAAGACCACTTCATCATACGCATCGACTTTCTTTTCTGCTTGTTTGTGCGAGTTTGCATACCCACGATCAATAAGTAAAGAGGCAATAAATGGTTTGAGAAGTTGAATGGCCATTTCACGTGGTAAACCACATTGGTACATTTTAAGTTCTGGACCAACGGCGATAACCGAACGACCCGAATAGTCAACACGTTTACCGAGTAAGTTTTGACGGAAACGACCTTGTTTACCTTTTAACGCACTTGAGAGCGATTTGAGTTCACGACCCGAACCACCGGAGGATAACACCGGTTTACCACGACGACCGTTATCAATGAGCGCATCAACTGCTTCTTGTAACATCCGTTTTTCATTACGTAACATCGTGCTAGGAGCATTCATGTTAATAAGGTTTTTCAAACGACGGTTACGAGCAATCAAACGACGATAGAGATCATTCAAATCAGATGTCGCAAAGCGACCTCCATCGAGTTGTAACATTGGACGTAAATCGGGTGGGATAACAGGTAAAACATCCAAAATCATCCATTCAGGACGGTTGTTGGATTGACGTAACGATTCAATGATTTCTAATCGTTTGAGTAACTTGGCGTGACGTTGGCTAGTGGCCGTACTTAATTCCGTATTAATTTGATTAAATTCTTGATCAAGGTCGACTTCTTTGAGTAAACGTTTGATCGCTTCGGCACCTTCACCAAATTCCGCTCCGATATGTTTACGAATAAAGTTCGTAATCACTTCGAAGTTAATCGGTTCAGAACGGTTTTCAAGTTTGCTAATGAGTTCTTCGGCGCGAGCAGCTTCATACCCTTCTAAGTTCCCTTGGAATTCTTTAATAACCGAAACAAAATCTACACGACCTGTCTTTTCATCAATCACTTGACGATACTTCAAAATCGTGGAGTTTCCAGGATTTAAACAGATGAGTGTTGAACCCACTAAATACACGAGTTCTTCAAGTTGTTTGGCGTTAATATCCAGGATTAATGCAATACGTGAAGGAATGCCTTTGACATACCAAATGTGGGCACATGGGGTCGCAAGTTCAATATGACCCATGCGTTCACGACGCGCATCTTTGGTCATTACTTCAACACCACATTTTTCACACACGACACCGACATAGCGTTGTTTTTTGTATTTACCACAGTGGCATTCATAGTCTTTGCTTGGACCAAAAATCTTTTCACAGAAAAGACCTTGCATTTCCGGCTTTTGACTACGATAGTTAATCGTTTCGGGTTTTAAGACTTCCCCATGCGACCAGCCCCGAATGGCATCAGGGGAGGCGAGACTGACACGAATTTTTGAAATTTTATTAATGTTTACCATGTTCATGTCCTCCTTTATTCATCTTCCTCGACCATGTCATTTTCATTGAAATCGATCACAGTCTCTGAGGTTATGGCGCGAATCGACGAATTAATTTTTCGTTCTTCCGCAAGTGCTTGTTTGGACAATTGTTCCATGTCCATTTCTTGGTTCGTTTCATCATAGAGACGAACATCAATGGCAAGCGCTTGTAATTCTTTTTGTAATACTTTAAAAGACTCTGGAATGCCTGGCGTTGGAATATCGCGATCTTTAATGATCGCTTCATACGTCTTACGACGACCAACACGGTCATCGGATTTGATCGTAAGAATTTCTTGGAGTGTATTCGCTGCACCATACGCTTCCAGTGCCCATACTTCCATTTCCCCGAAACGTTGACCCCCATTTTGTGCTTTCCCACCTAATGGTTGTTGGGTGACTAAGGAATAAGGACCGGTTGCTCGAGCGTGTAACTTATCATCGACCATGTGGACGAGTTTAATCATATACATGACGCCAACAGAAATACGTTCGTCAAATGCATCACCGGTACGACCATCAAAGAGAATGGATTTTCCATCTTCATCGAGATCTGCTTGCTTCATTAAATCCATAATTTCACTATTGGTGATACCATCAAAAACTGGCGTAGCAATTTTCATGCCAAGCTTTTTAGCGGCCATCCCTAAATGAATTTCTAAAATTTGACCGATGTTCATACGACTTGGAACCCCAAGTGGGTTTAACATAATATCGACGGGTGTACCATCCGGTAAGAAGGGCATATCTTCGATGGGAAGAATACGTGAGATAACCCCTTTGTTACCATGGCGTCCAGACATCTTATCTCCTTCGGAGATTTTACGTTTTTGAACGATGTAAACACGAACAACTTCTTCCACGCCTGGAGCGAGTTCATCGCCACGTTCACGCGAGAAGATTTTGACATCTAAGACAATCCCTGCACCACCGTGAGAAACACGAAGCGAGGAATCTTTATCGTCTTTGGTTTTTTCAGAGAAAATCGCACGAAGTAATTTTTCTTCACTAGAAGGTTCTGTTTGACCTTTCGGAGTCGTTTTACCGACTAGAATATCGCCTTCTTTTACTTCTGCTCCGGGAATAATAATGCCGCGTTCATCTAAGAATGCTTTGGCTTCTTCCGACGTGGAAGGGATATCACGTGTGATCATTTCCTTACCGAGTTTCGTCATGCGGCATTCTAGCGTATGTTCTTCGATATGAATCGAGGTGTACACATCATCTTTGACAAGCCGTTCTGACATGATGACCGCGTCTTCATAGTTATAACCATTCCACGTCATAAACGCGATCGTCACGTTTTGACCGAGTGCTAAATCCCCTTTATCCATGGCAGGACCATCGGCAAGAATTTGACCTGCTAAGACGTTTTGGCCAGGTTTGACAATCGCAACTTGATTAATACATGTTCCTTGGTTGGAACGATTGAATTTTTGAAGTGGGTAGGACACATCTTCACCATTGGAGGAAGATTTAACCGTCACCGATCGACTATCGACATACGTCACCACCCCGTCATGGGTTGCAATGACTGCTAACCCTGAATCACGTGCGATGGAGTGTTCCATCCCCGTGCCAACAAAGGGAGCAGATGGTTTGAGTAACGGTAACGCTTGACGTTGCATGTTAGCACCCATCAACGCACGTGTCGTATCATCGTTTTCTAAAAATGGAATACAGGCAGAAGCGACGGAGACGACTTGTTTAGGTGAGACATCCATGTAATCGACTTCATGAGGCGTGACTAAAATGTTGTCCCCGTTAAATCGAGCAACGACACGTTCATCGACGAAGCTTCCGTCTTTATTTAATTTATTGGATGCTTGAGCGATAATGAAAGGACGTTCTTGTTCTGCGGATAAGTATTCGGTTTCTTCCAACACTTTTCCAGTGGTTTTATTCACTTTGCGGTACGGTGTTTCAATAAACCCATAATGATTCACTTTGGCATAGGTCGCTAAATTGGTAATCAACCCGATGTTTTGACCTTCCGGTGTTTCAATCGGACAAATACGACCATAGTGAGAATAGTGAACGTCACGGACGTCAAAGGACGCACGATCACGTTTAATCCCACCACTTCCTAAAGCCGAGCTACGGCGTTTATTAGCAAGTTCAGCGAGCGGGTTGGTTTGATCCATAAATTGAGCTAAAGGATCAGTGGAGAAAAATTCTTTAATTTGCGCGGTTAACGGTTTAATGTTCACCAAGCTTTGAGGGGTCACATTGGTAATATCTGAAATCGACATTTTTTCACGAATCGATTTCGCCATTTTCGATAACCCTAAACGGAAGCGGTTTTGAATGAGTTCACCCACAGAGTGAATACGACGATTGGCAAGGTGATCGATATCATCGGTGTCACCAAAACCATCCATTAAATTGAGGAAATAGGAGAAGGTGGCTAACATATCCGGAATGGTGACGGTCTCATCTTTTAAATTGAGATCCGTACCGACAATATGAGCAATCGTTTCTTTCTTCTCATTTGGATACACTTTGACCACGTTCACTTTAAATGCGGGGTGTAAATCGGTATTAACGGTCACTTGACGTTCGTGAGCTCCTTGTTCGAAGAAGGATTCGCCGCGTAAGGCTTCGACGGTTTCTTTTGTTAACAAAGTATCTTTGGTAAAACGAACTTCACCATTAGCATCGACTAAGTCCTCTGCTAACACACGGCCAATCAAACGGTTGTAAACACCAAGTTTTTTGCCATATTTATAACGACCAGCCATTCCAAGGTTATAACGTTTTGCATCAAAGAATTTTTGAACGAGGAAATTAATCACCCCATCATCAGTGCGAGGTTCACCAGGTTTCATCTTCGCAAAAATTTGGTTAAGTGCTAAGTTCGTTGTCGTTGTATCGATATCTTTAGCTAACGTATTTTTCAAAATATCTTTATCACCAAACAAATCTAAAATTAATGCATTGAGTTTTTTAGTGTAGTCATTCGTACGTTGTTCTTTATTCGAACCTTCAAGCGTCGATTCATCAATCGCCAGTAGTGCTTTAAGAAAAATCGTCGCATACATTTTACGTTGACGGTCGATACGAACGGATAATACATCTTTGGCATCCGATTCAAATTCTAACCAAGTACCACGCATGGGGATAAGGTCAGCTTTAAAAAGGTATTTCCCAGTTTTATCCATCATTTTCGACAAATAGGCACCAGGGGAACGACGAATTTGGGATACGATAACTTTTTCAACACCATTGACAATAAAGGTACCCGAATCGGTCATTAAAGGGAAATCCCCTAAGAACACTTCGGATTCTTTAATATTGCCATCCTCTTTGAAAATGAGTCGCAAATTCACGCGTAGAGGAACGCTATATGTCATATCACGATCTTTACATTCTAAATAGTTGTACGCAGGTGCATCAAAACGGAAACCTAAATATTCAAGTTTTAACGTTTCGGCATAATTTTCAATGGGGAAAATGTCGCGAAGTGCTTCATCAAGCCCTTGTTCAAGTAACCATTGATACGAATGCGTTTGAACTTCTACTAAGTTAGGAAGCGGTAAAGTTCCTGAAATTTTGGAGTAATTAACACGGCCATTGTCCATGTCCTTATAATTACGTTCACCACCTACCCCAATTTTTAAAGGGGATGTTAAAGAAGGATTTTCACGTCCCACTTTTACTTTTTTTGTCGTCTTTGTTGATGCTTTTGCCATTGCAAATCTCCTTTTTACACGGTTGCTTTGTACACGTGATAGCCTTTTTCACGCGTCATAAGCGTCACCTTAGAAAACAATGTTTCTAAATAGGTGACATGAGAGAGCGCACCTTTATCTTTTCGAATGACAAGATAAAGTCCACCATGTGGATGTAGGTGCTCCTTGGTTTGTCGGTAAAGGTCATAGATTGAAGTTTTTCCGGCACGAATGGGCGGATTAAAGGCAATCCAATCAAACATTCGTGGCAATTCTTTAAATCCATCACTGACCACACCTTGGAGATTCAAACCAAGTTGTCGAGCGTTATGTAAGGCATCCGCCACCGCTCGATGGTTGATGTCGGCAAGGGTAATCGCTAACGTTGGATGAAAACTTGCCATCACACATCCTAACGGGCCATATCCACAGCCAAGGTCTAAGAGCGATCCACTTAAGGTTTCTTGCAACAAAATCTTAAGGAGAATGTTTGTACCGGTATCGAGTTCTTTCTTAGAGAAGACCCCGCGGCTCGCTTGAAGGGTGAAGGAGCGTTGATTCATCGTGAAATTAACCGTATATTTTTTGTCGTCAATGACAGGTTGATTTTCAAAATATTGACCGCTCATGCAACCTCCTTAATAAGTGGGAAAACCTGCCTTATTGAAAAGGCAGGTTCTTTGATAAATAAAGAGAGCTTATTTGACTTCGACTTCAGCGCCAGCAGCAACCAATGCTTTTTTGTGTTCTTCAGCTTCCACAGGCGAAATGTTTTCTTTGATTTTGCTTGGGACTGCGTCAACAAGTTTCTTCGCATCCATTAAGCCTAAACCCGTGATGGCTTGAACGGCTTTAATGACAGCAACTTTTTGTGCACCAGCAGCGGTGAGCGTTAAGGTAACTTCGGTTGGTCCTTTGGCAGCACCTTCATCTTCAGAAGGGGCAGCAGCAACGGCAACAGGGGCAGCAGCGGTCACACCAAATTCGGTTTCGATCGCATTGACAAGATCGTTGAGTTCAACAACGGTCATTTCTTTGACGGCGGCAATGATGTCAGCTTGTGATAATTTAGCCATGTTTATTTCCTCCAATAGCTTTTATTAAGCGGCGGTTTGATCTGCCACAGCTTTCACTGCAACAGCAAGCTTACGAATCGGACCTTGGAAGGCCGAAGCAAGCTTCGATAACAATTGTTCTCTTCCTGGCAAGGATGCAAGTACTTTGACTTGATCTGCAGAAAGGAATTTTCCTTCTTGAAGCGATCCTTTAAGAACTAGTTTGTCGTTTTTCTTTGCGAATTTAACGACAACTTTGCTTCCTTCTAAGGCATCTTCTGTAAAGATAAAGCCGTTAGGGCCATTTAAGGTTTCATCTAACACTGCATCTTTAATGCCAAGCTTATCGGTTGCCCGACGAACCATCGTATTTTTATAGACGGCAAACTTGGAATTGATTTTGCGTAAAGTTAAACGTAACTCGTTAAGTTCAGCAACCGTCATTTTTGAAAAACTAACGATCATGACCGAACCACTCGCTTTTGCTAATGATTCGACTTCACTAACGAGGGCTTCTTTACTTTTAAGAATTTCCTTGTTCATTCTGTCACCTCCTTGGACATAGTGTTTATATTTTGAGCTCTGAATCCAATGAGTGACTATCCTAAGATATCTTCCTCGGCAACTTGATTAAGCCACGTGGCCGTTGCTGTCTATGGTTCTATCGAGCGCTCAAACGATGGGAATTAACGACCTTCGAACGTAAACTTAATCGCTGGACCCATGGTCGTGTGGATCGCAGCTGATTTAAAGAAAGCACCCTTCACGGAAGAAGGACGTGCTTTGACGAGTGTATCGGTTAACAGTTGTAAGTTATCCACAAGTTTGTCTTCTGAGAAACTAACTCGGCCAATCGAGACCGCGACATTAGCTTCTTTATCTAAACGATATTCCACTTTACCAGCTTTGATATCTTTAATGGCTTTGGTAATATCCATCGTGACGGTTCCAGTTTTTGGATTGGGCATTAACCCTTTAGGACCTAAGACTTTCCCGAGTTTACCAATTTCACCCATCATATCGGGTGTGGCAACGATGACGTCAAAGTCAAACCAATTTTCACGTTGGATTTTTTCAAGTAAATCCTTACCACCAGCGAAATCCGCACCAGCAGCTTGAGCATCCGCTAATTTAGAATTCGTAAGCGCTAAAATCTTTTTGGTTTTTCCGTTACCATGGGGTAAAACGATCGTTCCACGAATTTGTTGGTCTTGTTTGGTCGTATCAACATTTAATCGATACGAAACATCAACCGTTGCATCAAATTTGACCGTAGAGGTTTTCTTAACAAGCTCAATGGCTTCTGCAATCGTGTAAAGTTTGTTTGGGTCGACAAGTTTGGCTGCTTCAACATATTTTTTTCCGCGTTTCATACTGTTTCCTTCTGTGGTAATAACGAGCGTTGCTCTTCCACGTATTAATCTTCAACGATGGTTACACCCATGTTACGGGCAGAACCTTCGATGATTTTCATCGCTGCTTCAAGGTCATAAGCATTTAAATCGGGCATTTTATATTCGGCAATCTTTTTAAGATCCGAACGTTTAAGTTGACCAATCTTGGTTGTTTTGGCGTTGTTAGAACCTTTTTCAATGCCTGCAGCTTTTTTGATTAAACCGGTGACAGGGGAGGTTTTAATGACAAAATCAAATGACTTATCTTCATAAGCAGTGATAATGACAGGAATAACTTCTCCTTTTTTATCGGCAGTCTTAGCGTTGAAGTCCGTACAGAACTTTGGCATTAAGATACCAGCTGACGCTAATTTTGGACCTGGTTTGGCTTCGCCACCTGGCAATTCCATTTTGACGACTTTAGCGATTCTTTTTCCCACGAGACAATCCTCCTATTGTGTGAATTGTAACTAGTTCGTGCTGTGGTCAATGGACGAATCAAGTCCTTCCACGCATGTAACGAGTTCGCTGGACAAAAGTCCATGCTTGAAAAGTATACGCATCGAAGGAATAAAATGCAACTATTTTCGCATACAAAATTCCACATCTTATCCTCGAACATAGACAAATTACTTCATATCCCCTATAATAACCCCGTATTACTCATGATCAATTTACAAAAAAACCCGTATTTAGTGGTCTTATTGAGTTTTTTAACCGTAATTTTAATAGGGAGTTTTCTGCTGACAACCCCGCTAGCGAACACCAATGGAACATGGGGTAATTTTATCGATTCATTGTTTATGGCAACCTCTGCACTTGCAGTGACAGGATTATCGGTATTTTCTGATGTGAGTGCTCAGTTTAGTTTGTTTGGAGAAATCGTCCTCATCGTTTTGATGATTCTTGGTGGTCTCGGTATTATTACGATTTTCACCTTCTTTACGATTATTTTTGGTCGTAAAATCGGGATTATGGATCGGTACTTATTAAAAGAGGCACTCAATCTTACCTCCATGCAAGGTGCCATTAAGCTTATTATTAGCATCATTCGAATCGCCCTTATTTTTATTTTTGGGGGAACCTTTTTATTATCTTTTGCCTTCGTTCCTTCAATGGGCCTTGGAGAAGGACTTTATCATGCATTCTTTTTATCCGTATCCTCTTTTAATAACGCAGGTTTAGACATCTTAGGTGAATCGAGTTTAATTGCTTATGCCAATAACCCCATCGTCCTAACAACCGTCATGCTATTAATTGTTTCTGGTGGATTAGGGTTTTTAGTTATTCTGGATTTATGGTCGATATTTAAAGCAAAATTTTTCTCTAAAAAAACTGGAGAAGACGCGATAAACGATCAACATCGTATGAGTACGTACACGCAAATCGTATTGACGATGTCTGTTATCTTAATCGCTTTTGGACTCGTCATGCTTTTACTCACTGAACTCAATGTCCATCCCGACTTTACATGGTCCGATGCATTGTTTACCTCGATTTCTTCTCGAACCGCTGGATTAACGGTTGTTTCCATTCGTGATTTAACCAACGCAAGTAAGTATTTGATCATTGCCTTAATGTTTATCGGTGCAAACCCCATTTCTACCGGAGGTGGGATTAAAACGACCACAACGTTTATTGTCGTTCTTGCCATCGTCGCTTTGTTACGTGGAAAGAAAGTTCATGCGTTTAAACGTACTTTTTCAATTGAATCCATTTTAAAAGCGATGGCCCTTATCATTATTTCTGTCTTCTTTTTAATCTTGATGGTTTTACTCGTTGAATATATCGAACAGTTTAATACCACGTATCCTGAAGGAACCTTAACGGCCACTTCGATTTTATTTGAAGTTGTCTCTGCCTTTGGAACGGTAGGATTCTCTGAGGGGATAACCCCCTACTTATCTTCTACATCAAAGGTCGTTATTTCGATTATTATGTTACTAGGGCGAATCGGTCCAATCGCCGCAATTTCAGTCTTTACCGAAAAATTAAGCTGGAGTAAGGATAGTACCTTCCAATATCAAGAAGTTACGATACCTATTGGATAAAAGGAGACATTATGGCAGAAAAATCATTTGCAGTCATTGGTTTAGGCGATTTCGGACTTGCTCTGACAAAGGAATTACTTCTTTTACGTCAGCAAGTTATCGCCATTGATAAATCCATTGATCAAATTCAACGCATCGGAAGTGACTTACCTTCCGCCTTTGTCGTTGATTCAACCAAAGGACAAGCCTTAAAAGATGGCGGTGTCGGCAACGTAGATGTTTCCATTATCTCTTTTGGAACTGACGATATTAAAGATGCCATGATTACAACGTTTCTGTTAACTAAGCTTGGCGTCAAAGAAATCATCGTTCGTCTTGATAACGAGGAACACCAAGAAATGCTTCGTCGTGTTGGGGCAACAAGTTTTATTCTTCCAACGCGTATTGCGGCCCGTTCTCAAGCAATTAAACTTGCTGGTAAAAATATTACGGAATACTATGCCATGGAAGACCATGTCGGGGTTTCTAAACTTCTTATCCCTCCAAGCTTTACTTCTAAGGCGATTAGTGGTCTTTCCTGGCGTGACGAATACAACATTAACATTATCTTCATTCAAAAATGTAATAACTTTGATGTCGAAGCTTACAAAGGGGATCCTGCTTCTTTTAACCCTCGTCAGTTAGCGTTTGGAAAATCACTCGTAGCAACTCCTGATTTGCTGCTTGATGCGTGTGATAACATTCTTATCGCAGGGTATGATGAAGATATTAAACGATTCTCCGCTTACTTAAGTAAACTAAAGGATTAAAACAAAAAAACAAAAAGGATGCAATCATGCATCCTTTTTTTCTTACATTATATTGGAGGTTTTAAATCTTATCGATGTCCGCAAATTCAACTTCAACGGATGTTGAGCGACCAAAGAAGACCGTTTCAACCATGACGTTACCCGTTGTTTTATCAATCGAGATGATCTTACCTTCCGTGCCTTCTAAGGCTCCATGAATAACTCTTACATAATCACCGACTGCGTAACGATCATACATACTAATATCGATGAGTCCCATACGTTTAAGAATAGGTTCCATTTGATCTGGTGGCACAGGAATGGGTTTTGTACCACCCCCTGATGATCCAACAAACCCGGTAACTCCTGGGGTATTACGAACGACATACCACGAATCATCCGTCATGATCATTTCAATGAAGACGTATCCTGGATAAGCATTTTTTAATCGGGTTTTTCCTGTCGGTGCCCCATTTTTGAAAACAGGTTCTTCTTGTTCCACGACAAGAATACGGAAAATAAAGTCTTGCATGTTCATCGAGTCGACACGACGACGAAGATTATCGGCAACTTTATTTTCGTGTGAAGAGTAAGCTGAAACGATATACCATTGTTTTTCAATGTCGTTCGAGGTAAAGGTAGCGACGTGTTGTGAAGGTTGTTCCATATGTTATCTCCTATCGTAAACTTTCAAACGCTTGACGTAATTGACCGAGTAATTCAGCGACGGCTAAGTCGCCTAAGGTTAAAGCAAACGCGGCAAAAACGGTAATGGCAATTACTACAAAAATGGATCCGAGTAACGTATCAGTTTTTGGCCAACGGACGCGTTTGGCTTCACGATTAACTTCCGAAACAAACTTTCTTACGTTCATAAAATCCTCTTATTTACTTTCTTGATGTACCGTAGAACGGTTACAACTTGGACAATATTTTTTTAAGGTGAGACGTTGTCCAGCGACACCACTTCCTTTGGTAAAGGTTGTATAATTTCGCGCCAAGCATTCCGAGCAGATTAAAATAACTTTTTTTCTCATGATTGACTATTTATTAACCTTTAGCATACTCGAATATACCAAGTTCAACGATGAAAGTCAATGAAGATTCACGGATTCATATGGGAAAGCAACAAAGGTTCGAGTTGTTTCAGTAATCGAGCGACTTGTCGATAGTTTTTTCGAATGCGTTGACCGATTTCTTTTAGGCTATATACTTGTTGAAATAAAACGAGAATAATCCGTTGTTCAACCGTCAATGCATCATCGGCTTCAAGCAAATAAACGAGGGGACTATTATGGTATCGAAGAAGTAATGTGTCTTCACCGACTAATTCATAAAGATTACTACCTTCTTCAAATTCAGCATCAAGCGATAAGGCTTGATCGAGGACAATATGATGCGGTTGATTGTATTTACGCATAGCATGCATCAATTCACGTTCTAATAAAACATGAAAATACGCGTCGAAATGAACACGCTTGGGTTGATACGAATCAATCGCCAAGTATAACGTTTGATACGCTAGACTAAGTAAGTCTTTTTCATCGAGCGTACACCGCCGATGACTATGAAACGTTTTTCGAACATAATGGAGCATCTTCGCGTGCATCGCCTGCTCTAAGAAAGGCAAGGCTTCAAGTTGTTTTTGTCGAATGAGAAAAATTAATTCATCATAGGATACGTCAATGGAAAGCATGGATAACTAAAACGGAAATCGTTGACGATACGCTTCAGAAAGCACAATAGCCACACTACTAGCAACATTAAAGGATTCAAGCTTTGGAGATAAAGGAATTTTAATAAGCGCATCAGCATTTTTGGCAACAAGAGGGGAAACACCATGACCTTCCGATCCAAAAATTAACCCTATCGCCCCACGATAATCAAAACGGCGATAATCAATGGATGATGCGTTCAAAGAAGTGGCTGCAAACCAGAAACCAAGAGGTTTTAATGTTTCCATCAATTGAGAGAGATTAGCCACTTGAACAATAGGCATATGTTCTAAAGCACCACTAGCAACTTTTGCTACGATAGGTGTGACGTCCACTTGATGCATTTTTTTGACAATAATTGCATCCGCAAACAAACCAACAGCGTTACGAATAATCGCACCGAAATTTTGTGGATCTTGCACTTCATCCAGCAGGACAACCAAAGGATGCGTCTTGCTTTTTAAGATTTCTAATAAATGGTCTAGGGTTATATAGGCAAATGCTTTCACTTCAGCGACAATGCCTTGATGAAGCCCTTTACTTAGCGTTTGTAAACGATGTTCACTCGTCCTTTCTACGGGAATACGCATCGATTGTAAGAGGGTTATAATATGGGTTTCTTGAAAAGAAGATGAAAGATACACTTTCAAGACACGTTTCGTTTCTAATGCCTCAACAACAGCGTTTTTACCGTAAATCAATTGTCCCATGATGATCGATGAAAAAGTCTTACAATCGTCCTATATTTATTCCGCGACATGGAACGATGTCGTAATGTCAATCGGATCAATAATTTCTCGAAGTTCTTGTAAAAAGAGGAGGGCTGTTGATTGATTGATTTTCGATAAGGTTAACGTGACACGTAATACTTTTTGTTGGTGATGAGTCGTCATTTGCGATTCGATTTGTTTAATCGTTACACGAACACGACGAGCCGATTCATGCACGGTATTTAACACCGGTTGATTGCCTCTCACTAAAATAAAAATCTTCGGAGCTTTACGGTTCACATACGCTTCAAATCGACGAAGCATAATTAAGGCAAATAAGGCTACTGCGGTGCCTAA